>CAIKRN010000243.1 GCA_903829855.1 uncultured Opitutia bacterium | reverse complement strand
TCGGCGTCGTCGTCGGAGCCGAACTCTTGCCGAGTGCGGCATTCACCTGGCGCGTGAGCTCGGTTAAGGCGGCGTTGATCTCGGCAGTCTGTTGCTTGAGTCGACGATCCATTTCAGCAAGGGTTTCGGCACGGGACTTTGCGAGGGCATCCGCCGAAGCGGCTGACTGCCCAGGTGCAGCCTTCAAGCGGGCGAGGGCATCGCGCAGGTCGGTGTTCTCGAGCTTCAACTTCTCGACCTCGGTCCGTAGTTCAGCGAGATCCTGCTGCACTCCGGCCAACGGGTTATTTTGGGCACAGAGGGGAGCGAGACTGAGGAAAAGGAGGGCTAGACCGCGACACATGAGGAGAGGAAAACATGCCCAAGGCGGGAGAGCAAAGCGATATGAGACCATAAGGGATAGGGGTAGGGGTAGGAAATGCAGGCGACCAAGGGCTTCAGTAAGCTCGTCTTACCTACCCCTAACCCGACCCCTGCCCCTTTTAAATAATCTGTATCCCCGCCCTTCCCCGCCCTACCTTGGCGGGGATGTCCAAGGTCTTAGTAGCCCTCTCGGGCGGCGTAGATAGCGCTGTGGCCGCCCTTCTGCTTAAGCAGCAAGGGCATGAGGTACATGCGGCCTACTTCCGGACCTGGATGAACGAGGAAGGCCTACCCTTTCCGGGCGAATGCCCCTGGGAGGATGATGTCCGCAACGCCCAAGCCGTCGCCGCCCATCTGGGGCTACCCTTCCGGATCATCGACCTCGTCGAGGACTACAAGCGCACCGTCGTCGAATACCTCGTCGACGGCTACCGGCGTGGGCTGACGCCTAACCCTGACATCATCTGCAACCGCGAGATGAAGTTTGGCGTCTTCCTGCGCAAGGCCCTCGCAGACGGCTTCGAAGTCATCGCAACGGGACATTACGCGCGACGACGCGCAAACGCCGACGGAACGTTCGACCTCCTCGAAGGCCTCGACCCGAACAAGGACCAATCCTACTTCCTCGCCCTCCTCCGCCAGGAACAGCTCGCGAAAGCGATTTTTCCGATCGGCGAACTGCTGAAGCCCGAGGTACGAAAAATCGCCGTGGAGGCGAAGCTGCCGAATGCCGAACGCAAAGACAGCCAAGGCATCTGCTTCCTCGGCCAAGTCCCCGTACAAAATTTTCTCGAGCGTCATATCCCGGACGCGCCTGGAGCGATCGCGAATGCCGCCGGCAAAGAAATCGGCCAACACCGTGGCTTGCATCGCTACACTATTGGCCAGCGCAAAGGTATCGGACTGCCCTCCAACACTGACCACGAATACTTCGTCGTCGTGAAGAAAGATTTCGCGACCAACACGCTCCACGTCGCCTTCGATAAGCCCGATGCGCCGTGGCTGTACACCAGCGAAGCCAGCGCGCGTGATTTCACTTGGATTAACCGGCCCGTCGGCGGCGAGCAGGATATCCTCGCTCGCGTTCGCTATCGCGATAAAGCCACGTCGGCTCGGTATATCCCGCAGTCCGACGGCACGGTGCGGCTCCACTTCGCCGAGACCCAGCGAGGCCTGGCCCCTGGGCAGGTCCTGGCCGTCTATCATGACCGTGTCCTCATGGGCGGGGGCGTGTTCGTATAAGGGGACACGTGGGCACGCTGGCACGTTGACAAGGGGAGATAGCAACGGGCCGAGAACTCACCCCTTTAGTCAAATGAGGGCATTTGTCTCTCGCCCTTGCCCGCGTGCCCACGTGTCAACGTGTCCCCTCCCGTCTCACTCACTTGACCTTCTCCGCAATGTGCGGAGGGTAAGCCCATGCCCGAAGGCTCCGCAGTCCAACGCATGTTTTCAGGCATCGCTTCCCGTTATGACTTTGCCAACCGCGTCTTAAGCCTCGGCCTGTGCGTCGGCTGGCGCGAACAGCTCGTGGCCGCTGCCAAGGCCGCCCAGCCGAAGACCGTCGCCGACCTCGCTACTGGTAGCGGCGACGTCGCCTTCGCCCTGCGCCGCGAACTGCCTACGGACTGCGCGATTGTCGGCTACGACTTCTGCGAACCAATGCTCGAACTGGGCCGCGTCCGCGCAAAGAAAGAAAACGTATCGCTGGAATTCAAAGCCGGCGACTGCATGCAGCTGCCGATCGCAGACGCTTCGCAAGATGTGGTCACGATTGCCTACGGCGTGCGTAATTTCGAAGACCGCGCCAAGGGGCTCGGCGAACTCCGCCGCATCTTGCACCCCGACGGCACGCTACTCATCCTCGAGTTCTCCCAACCGAGCGCCTGGTTCGCGCCCTTCCACTTCATACATGTGCGGTGCGTGCTGCCCGTGCTTGCGGGATTCCTCACCGGAGACTTTGGCGCTTACAAATATCTCGGCACCAGCATCGCCGGCTTCCCCGATGCCACCGGCCTCGATGTGGAGCTCAAAGCCGCCGGATTCGCGAAGGTGAGCCATAAAAGGATGCTTTTCGGCACCGTGGCCCTGCATCAGGCGCAGGTCTGAAAAATTCCTTGCCTTAGGAGCCGGGGGTCGTTTGCTCAAACACCTCACTACGGGCTCGTGGTGAAATGGATATCATTTCTGACTACGGATCAGACGTTTGGGGTTCGAATCCCTACGAGCCCACCACTTTGAGGACTAACCGGATTAAACCCCCGGTTAGTTGTATTGGTCGGCATGGCGGAGGCCATGCCGACCAATAGCGGTAAGCGGTTAGCGGTTGGCGGATAGGAAAAGCCGCTCAAGCCCAACACCTGATTTGGGTAGGGTCGGGACCGCGTCACGACTTAGCCTGTTTTAGGTAGGGTTAAGCGCCCTCGCTTAACCGCGGCTGACCGAGGCGGTCAGCCCTACCCAATGACAGGCCCCAGCCAATCATCCGGTTTCCGGTTCCCCTTTGCGTGAATTGCCTTCCCAACCGCTTACCGCCAACCGCTAACCGCTTAAACGTTATACGTGTCCGGCATCTGGTTGCCCGACGGATAGACATAGGCCCGGTCCTCGAAATTACGGAGTTCCACAATCCCATCGTGGATGGCCTGGACGTATTCTGGATTAATCGGGACTTTGCCGCCGCCGCCTGGGGTATCAATAATCAGTTGCGGGACGGCATACCCCGTCGTGTGGCCACGCAGGGCCCGGATAATATCAATGCCCTTCTGGATGGGCGCACGGAAGTGGGTTGAGCCTTCAATCAAGTCGCAGGCGTAAAGGTAGTACGGCCGCACGCGCATCATCAACAGGCGGTGGACGAGCGACTTCATCACCTCGGCGTCATCGTTCACCCCGGCAAGCAGGACCGACTGGTTGCCAAGCGGCACGCCAGCGAAGGATAGGCGCTGACAAGCATCGGCGAGCTCACGGGTGACCTCCTTGGGATGATTCGTGTGAATGCTCATCCAGATCGGTCCGTGCTTGCGGAAAATCTCGGCCAGCTCCGGCGTGATGCGTTGCGGCAGGAAGACAGGGATACGCGAACCGATGCGAATAAACTCCACGTGCTTGATTGCGCGCAGGCGACCGAGCAAAGCGTCCAGCTTAGCATCGGAAAGCAAGAGCGGATCGCCACCGGACAACAGGACATCGCGCACCTCAGGATGCGCTTCGATGTATTTCAAGCCGGCCTCGAGTTCCGGATGGAAATCATAGGCCTGCGCATTGGAAACCAAGCGGCTGCGGGTGCAATAACGGCAATAAGAAGCGCAGCGATCGGTGACCAAGAAGAGCACGCGATCCGGATAGCGATGGACGATCCCGGGGACCGGCATGGTGCCCTCTTCGCCCACGGGATCCTCAGATTCCCCCGGTGCGACGTAGGATTCCTCAATCCGCGGAATCACCTGACGGCGCACCGGGCAGTTCGGGTCCTTTGGGTCGATGAGATTAAAGAAGTGCGGCGTGATCGAGAGCGACAGCTTATGCGGGGCAAACAAGCAACCTTCCCGCTCTTCCTTCGTCAGTTCCAGTCGCTCCTCCAGCTGGGCCAGCGTCGTGATGCGGTTCCGCAGCTGCCAATGCCAATCATTCCACTCGGCGGCGGGCACATCCTTCCAAAGGCCTTGGCCGACATGCCAGTGTTCGCGAAGGTCTTGAGGGTACATCGGCTAAGGCTTCCAAGTTAACGGGGCGGACGCCCAATGCAAACGGGGAAGCGATTCCGGTCACGGCAGGGGCGGCGGCCCCTGCCGTTTGAACCAGCCAGCAAATGGATGCCACAACTGCCCGAAATAGCCCTTCGACACCAACTCGGGCACACCGAAGTTCTGCGGGAGGCGATCGCGGGGCATATAATAAGTACCGAACAGGATATCCCACAGCGGCAGCAGGCCGGCGAAATTCTTATCGATGGCCTGAGGGTCCTTCGAGTGATGCCAGCGGTGGAAGACTGGGGTCGAGACCACCGAACGCAATGGGCCGAAATCCCAGTCGACATCGGCGTGTAGGAAAATCGCGTAGAAAGTCAGAAAGCCCGTGACACCCACTGTCACGGTCGGGTCAAAGCCCAGAAAGAGAATCGGCACCGCTGGAGCAATCTTGTCGACGGCTTCGTTAAGCGGATGCACGCGCACACTCGAAAGCCAATCGAGTTCCTCAGAGCTATGGTGCACCGCATGGAATGGCCACCAGCCAGCCGTATGGAAGAGACGGTGAATCCAGTACCCGAGGAAGTCGGCCAGTATGTAGATCTCGATCGCCTGTAACCAGACCGGCTGGGCGGAGACGGGGCCGAAGCCGCGGTAAAGCCCCGCCTTCACGGCCTCCCCGGTCGTCAGTCCCAGCACGACCAACAGGATAAACGGTCCGATTAAAAGCATCCGGGATGCCTGCTTAAAAAGCTCTGCGGTGAAAAAGTAAACCGCATCGGTGAGCATACCCGAGCGGAAAAAGCCGGGACGCCGGCGCGCCCCCATCACGCGCTCGATGAAGTAAAAAACGAGGCCTACCAGAAGAAGCCCTAAAAAATGCTTCCTCGAGTAGGCCAGGATTGCGATCAGCACAGCTTACTTCTTTTCGACGACCCAGAAGTTGCGGTATTCCACCGCATCACCGTGCCACTGCAGGGCGATCGGCAACTTGTCCGCATGCTTCACGTAAGGTGGATTCTTCTTATGGCTGCTCGGGCCGATATACTCGGAGTTATCCTGCACTTTGACGCCGTTCATAACGACAGTGATATGGGCCGTGCTGGCGACGGTGCCGTCCGCCTTGAAGCGCGGAGCGGCCCATTCGACATCATAGCTATTCCAAGAACGGGAAGGCAGGCAGGCATTAAAGAGCGGTGGCTTCTGGCCATAGATCGCGGCGGTCATCCCGTCGGCGTACGTATCCGTCTTCCAGCAATCGAGCACCTGGAGTTCGTAGGTCTGCATGAAGAAGACGCCACTGTTGGAGTTGCCCTGGCCCTTTTTCTTAGGGTTGGTGTCATAGCCTTCGGCGGAACGCCATTCAGCATGGAGGGTGATATCGCCGAAGGAGCGCTTGGTGTGAATGCCATTGCTGCGAGCGATCATCGTACCGTCCTTCACCAACCAGAGGGCGGTATTTTTGCCGTCGGGCTCCCATTCGGTCGCGACATCCTTACCGTCGAAAAGCACGATAGCACCAGCCGGAGCGGCGGCCTCGTTGCACTTAAGCTTCGCGAGCTCAGCGCGAGGTGGCTGCGGGCGGGCGGAGTCATGGACGTGCCAAGTCGTGCCCGGGATGAGCGGGGTATCGGTATAGCCTTCAGCCACGAGGAGGCTGGTGGCGGCGAGGAGGGATAGCAGGTGAGCGAGACGCATAGGTGAGGAGGGGTATGACAGGCTGGAGAGGCAATGGTTCGAGGAAAAGGGTAATGCTACTTTAGGGGTAGGGGTAGGGGTAGTTAATCCTGCCTCCTACCCTTTAACCAAGGACTTGATTTCTACCCCCACCCCTACCCACACCCCTTATTAATCTCACTTTTTGCCTCATTTTACCCCTTTCCCATCCCTCCCCCACCCCCAATTCCATTGCCCTTCCTTGCCCGATTCCTCAACTTTGGGCCCATGTCCGCACCGAAGGCCCGCTTCACCCTTGAGTTTGAAAAGCCCCTCCGGGAGCTCGAGGACAAGATCAACTCACTCCGGGCTTCCTCCGAGAACGCCGGCATGGATGTCTCCAAGGAGGTCAAATCCCTCGAAATCAAGATGGAGCAGACCCGCCGGGAGGTTTACGGCAACCTGAACCCTTGGCAGCGCGTCCAACTGGCTCGCCACCCTCGGCGCCCCTACTCCCTGGATTATATCGGGATGCTTTTTGACGACTTCCAGGAACTGCACGGTGATCGCCTTTACATGGACGACGAGTCGATGGTGGGCGGGACGGCTTTCTTCGAAGGTCGCCCGGTCATGGTGATTGGTCAGCAAAAGGGCCGCGACACCAAGGAAAACCTGCGTCGCAACTTTGGCTGCCCTAACCCTGAAGGCTACCGCAAGGCGCTTCGCCTGATGAAGATGGCCGCCACCTTCGGTCTCCCGATCATCACCCTCGTCGATACCCCTGGAGCCTTCCCTGGCATCGGCTCGGAAGAACGTCACGTGGCTGAAGCCATCGCCGTGAATCTCCGCGAGATGAGCCAGTTCGGCGTTCCCATCATCACCTTCGTCATCGGCGAAGGCGGCTCGGGCGGTGCGCTCGGCATCGCCGTCTCCAACAAGGTCTACATCTTAGAGAACGCCTATTACTCCGTCATCTCCCCGGAAGGTTGCGCGGCGATTCTCTTCAAGGACCGCGCCCATGCCCCGAAGGCCGCCGAAGCCCTGCGCCTAGATGCTCCGAATCTCCTTAAGCTCGGCGTCGTGGACGGCGTCGTGAAGGAACCCCTCGGCGGCGCCCAAGAAGACCCCGCCGCCACTGGCTCGAACATCCGCAAGACCCTGCGGGATTCGCTCGCCGACCTCAGCAAAGCCTCACCAGAGAAACTGATCGCGATGCGCTACGCCAAGTTCCGTGCGATGGGTGTCTTCTCCGAGTAAACGGCCAAATCCACCGACAAAAAGGGCGCCATTAGGCGCCCTTTTTACGCCTAGACACCGAGGTTCAACCGCCGTTCGCAAGCAGGCGGATGTAGCGGGTATAATTTCGTCCGTACTGGTTGACGATACGTCGATAATCTCCAGCGGGAATCTTCCGGGCGGTGCTCGGATCCGTCCCCGGAGGGAAGTTGAGTTGCTGTAAGGCCCGCAACTCCTTGGACCCTTCAGGGGTGAGCACCGTCAAGGAAACCTCCATGGCCTTCAGCGAATAAGGCAGGTAAGGCAACGGGGCGGTGGTCACTACTCCCACGGGCGCAGTCATCAAGGTGTCAGGGTACATGCGATCGGCAAAGATGCGGAGGCGGCCACCAAATTGGTCATAGGGGTGAATCTGCACGGCGGTCGGCATAGCCGCAGGCAGTGTAGGTGCGCCGGCGGGAGCGTAGCGCAACGGAACACTCGTGGCAGTAGCGACCGTATCCGTGCTCAGCGCACTGAAATATCCGCCGTAGAGTTTGGAGCCGAACTTAAAGGTATCGGACGAGGTAGGAATCACCGGCCGCAAAGTCTGCGGGGTCCGCATGACGGGGTCTTTCAATTGTGTGGCCGTCGTCACCGTCGCTGGCAAGGAAGAGGAGCACCAGAGGATGAGGTTCATCGCTACGACATTGGAGCCGATGAAGTTCTGGTCATCCAGGGTCCAGCAAGGAGGGCTGCTCGAAAGGTTGGTGTCAATTAGGACCTTCTGCTGCTTCTGGCCGGTCGTGTCTGAGGCCGAATAATTGGAGATTGTCCGCGCCGGGCCAGACCAATAATCCCACGGCGTCGGAGCCTTGGCGATTTCCGGAACTTCAGCGGAGGAGCCGAGGATAATCGGGAGGGCTTCAGTGAATGTACCCTCGGGGTCGACAATCGTACGGTAGACCCCGTAGATTTGCTGAATGGATTCACCCGGCATATCGAACGGCGATCGCTGACCCAATCGATAGCTGACCGCACAGACATCTCCCTTGAGCGAAAGACGCGGAACCTGGGCCTGCGGATTCCAGCGCGGACGGTCCGGCGGGGCCGCAAAGAACATCAGAATTGGCTGATCAATGCTCTGCATGTTGCCAATCATGCCAGGCGCGGCGACATTGGTCGGTCCACCAGCCGCGCCAGGTAAAATGATTTCCATCCAGCAGTGACCGTCCGCCCGAATGACGGCGGTCTGAAGGTCGTTTTCTAAAGCATCGAGGACGCCGCGGGATTCGGATTGGGTCGAAAGATCAGCGACGGCACGATCATACGCCTTGAAGGTGTCGGAAGCGATGGTCACTACCGCCAGAACGATGATTACCATGATCGCCGTCGCGACCATGACTTCAAGCAGCGTAAAACCACGACGGAGAGCGCGAGCAGCAGAAGGAGTTTTCATCGGCTGATGATGATATTTTGGACTAAGACGGGGGCTTCTTCGCGCGACTTAAAGACGTTCGCGTCCGAGTAGTCGTGTGGGAAAAATTCCGCGACGACAGGCAGGTAAGCCAAAGCATACTGTCGCGGATCAAGTGGTAAAACCGAGCCTACCGCCCACTTGTCGGCCGTCGTGGGTTCACCCGTCGCACCAACACTTCCGGCATCAAGTTTAAAGCGCTGCCCCACGAGTAGCTTTGAAACCGAAAGGCGGACCCGCATCGGGGTTCCGACGACATTACGGAAGTTCGCGGTAATCGGGCTCAAGTTGTTACCGGCGCAACTCGCCACTTCCATGACAGAAGGATTGGAGTTCACATTATACTGCACATTCGACCCGGCAACCTGAGCATCCGCGGTGGCAACCACAACTTTTCGTTCATACACGTAGAGCCAGACGGCATTAGCCGGGCCATTATCACTGGCGGGGGCGAGCAAGCGGTAAGCGATATCGAAATTCGAAGCGGGGTTCGTCGGATCGGGATCGAGCGAGACAATCCCACGCGTCAGATAGTTGGTCGGTCCGTTCGTAGCCGAGGTGTCGGCCGCGGAGGTCAGGTAAACGATTGAACGGGGATTATCTAAGGCGCCGATTAAACGTGTCACGCCCGCCAGTGCCCGATTCGTCTGCATGATGTCATCCACCTGCTGGAAGGTGGACCCAAGGATGCCCACCAGTGAAAGAATCGCGATGCCGAGGATGCCAATGGCGAGAGTGACCTCGACCAAAGAGAAACCGCGGCGGGCGGAAGCGAGAGGAAGATTGGGGTTCATTACTTAGTCAGGAGAGCGGTATCCATCTCGTTCGCATCGGTGGTATAGGAGATGTCGCCATTAGGGCGCAACGCCAGGGCAGCGAACTGATTTTCAGAGGTAAGATTGAGCGCCAGGCCAGTGCCGTCGGGAATCAAATTCCCCTTGGCTAGGACGATCATGACGCGACCGAGATGATTGGATGCACCCGTCGGCTGAATTTCGATGTAATACCATTCCTTGGCATTAAGATTCGTCATGTCGGTGAGTTTCGTCGGCTGATTTAGCGGGGCGAACTTCATCGTGGGCGGACTGCCTCCAGCGACATCGAGCACATTGCCCAAGCCGTCGGCAATGGGTCCGATGATACTGCGGCGCGTGCCGGCCGCCAACGTACCGCCGCCAGGCGGATTGATCTTCGTCGTGACGTCTGATGCCGGCGGGATAAAGAAAACGCCCGAAGGCAGCGTTGAAGTCCCTTCCGGGGAAGACCATAAATAACGGGCGTCGTTCGTTGCGGTCACGGTCGAAGGGTCGGAGGGCGAGGCACTGGCAGCGGTAACCCCACCGACAGCGATGCAAAACTGGTGCAAGTGATTTACCGGATCCGACGTATCTTTCAAAATAAGGAGTCGGTAGCGTGCGTTATAGGAGATGCCCGTGGTGGTGATGCCGCGATTCATCAAGGCCATCCCGCGCACCGAGCGCAGCGTCGAACCCATCATCCGCTGACCCGCCGGCAAGCCACCACCATCCCCCACGCTCAATCCAAGGAACATGCCGGAAATCAAAAGGATGATCATGATCACGAGTAGCAACTCGATGATTGTGAAACCCTTGCGGGTCCGGCGGCTGGGCAATCTAAGGTTCATCACTGAATCGCGATCACGTCGGCGTACTCGTCCGGATTGGGGGCGCCCTCATTAATCACGCCGATATCCGAGCCGTTACCAGCGATGGTCGTGTAAATGATGACGCGGGCAGGAATTCCTGTCGTGGCAATCGCCGCAAGGTCATCAGGCCAGACGCCACCGGAACTAGCGGGCGGCGGGACGCCCTTAATATTTGCCGAGCTATCCGTGTCAAAAATGACGCGGATATTATGATTACCAAAGCGATCCACGAGCAACGTCGCATCGGTCTGCCCAGTACCCGAAGGGTCTACTTCAAAGTCATCTCGGGCAAACGCACAGAACTCCTCGGCGTTGCGATTGAACTTGGCCCGATCTCCCGTAGGACCCCCGCTGAGTACGGCACCGGTCGGAGTCTTGGCGGACAGTGACTTAATGAAGTTAGTGCCGAACCCCAATTCCAACTGATACAAGGAGTCGCTTCCGGTGCTATAACTCGCGCCGATGTTTGGGTAAAAACCATAAACCTGACGATAGCGGGTAACGCCATTCGCCCACTGCGAAAAAGTCGCCTGGGCGGTCGCCAGCTTGGCCTTCTTTCGAACGCCAGCCACGGCCGGGAAGAGCACGGCCGCCAATAAACCAATAACGGCGATGACGGTGAGAAGTTCTATCAAGGTGAAGCCTGATCGACGGCGAGAGGTCATAGGAAAATGGGTTAGATTGCGGGGAAAGACATCTTACCCCCGACCCTTGCAGGTTGAACAGTCAAAAAGGGTCATTTCCACCCCTACCCTATCCTATCGGAGCCAAAAGAAGCACCCCAAGGCCACCACCGTCGGAAACATGGCCCAGATGACCAGTCGCCAAGGAGAAATACCCCCTTCAAACCATGGGGCCAAAATCGACTGCCCCGCGGGGTTAGGAGCATTGGCAATCACGGTCAATCCCCCACCCGCTAAAGCACCAGCCATGACGGCATGTCGCAACCCTTCCGCCTGAGGCTGAGCCAGCGCCGCCACCTGCGACGCTAGGTAGGTCACCGCGGCATTATCATTGAAAGAAGTCAAGAAGGTCGAGACCCCGAGTAACGCCCGTTCATCCAGCCGCCCGAGCACTGGCGCAATCCACCAACCCTGCACCCCGCCTAGCACCACCAGCCCCGCCAAGAAAAAACCGACGAGCAATGGGCCGCGCAATTTCACGGGCTCCTGCCACTTCGGCGTAGCCACCGTAAAGGCGAGGAAGGCTAAAAACCCCCCGACCATCAGGTCCAGGTGATGACCGGAAAGCATGACGACCGTCCAGACCATCAGCGCGAGGTGAACGAAGGTCACGTAAAACGGAATCACGGGTTCAGCTTCGGATTCCGCCGGCGCGACGGGTAACGCGGCGAGCTCCCGCCGGAAAAACCACCCATAACTTGCAGTGGAAATCATGATTGCACTGATCGCCGCCAGTCCGAAACGGCTAAAAACCTCCGAGAGCCCCCAGTCCCATTTCGCCGCCACCATGACCATCGGCGGCGCGGCGAAGTGCGTGAGCGCACCCCCCACCGAAATGTTCACGAATAAGAGTGCGAGTGTGCCATAGGCTAAGCTGCGCGACGGCTTTAGCCTGTAAAAACGGGCTGAAAGCAGCATCGCCGCGATAGTCATCGCCGCGGGCTCGGTGATCAGTGAGCCCAATAAGGGCGTCAGGGTGAGCAACACGAACCATTGGGCCGCGGGTGATCCGCCCAAGCCGCGGGCGACTCGTTCAAGCAAATCGGAGGCGAGGCGCATGACCGGACGCGAGGCGGCCATCACCATGATCACGAAAACAAAAACGGGCTCGATAAACTTCGAGGAGGCCGCAGGAGTCGCACCCGCATAATCCCCGCTCTCGATGTACCGGCAGGCAAAAGCCCAGCCCTTGCCCGGCCAGCAACTCAACGCCGCGAAAAGAACGAAGGCCCAGAGTCCGAACACGGCTTCGACCTCGCCGAGCAGATGCAAGATAGCGCCCCGCCGAGGGGCCGTCGCCTCTACCCGCTGGGCAATCTGGGCGAAACGTGGCGCGAGAAAAGCATGCACGACGGCAGCCAAGAAAATCATCGTCGCAACTGGGAGAAACGAATCTCCCGATGACGCGGCGACCAGTTCCTGCCAGAGTCCAGATTGCACAGGCATGCCCCAACCCAAGGAGTTCCACCCGGGTTGGCAACCTTTGCCGACGGTGTCTACTTAGTGGGAGTCGGGACGACGTCGGGGCGGGCACCGCCGAGGGCTTTCACAAGGTCGACCTGCGCGCCGAGGCGGTCGAGGCGCACGCGGGCGACGGCGACCTGCGATTCGGCGAGTAGTCGGCGGGCGGCGAGCAACTCGAGCGGCGGGACTTGACCCTGATCGCGGCGGGCCGTGGCAATCCGAAAACCTTCTTGGGCGGCGGAGGCCCGGCGACGAGCGGCCTGCACTGAAATCATCGTCTCGCGCACATCGGTGAGGGCGTCGCGGACTTCGCGGAAGGCGGTGAGGACGGCCTTCTCGTAAGCCGCGGCGGCTTGGTGCTGGGCAGCAATGGCGGCGTCGAC
>CAIKRN010000242.1 GCA_903829855.1 uncultured Opitutia bacterium | reverse complement strand
GTTTCTATTCTCGATCGGGTCAACGGCGGGTTGGGGACAACCCGCCCTACCCAAGACCTAGAGAGAGCAGAGCAATTCCTCTAAGCAACCCGCCCTACCTAGGACGAAGGGAAATCAAAGGGGAACCGCAGCCCCGCTGGAGATCTGTACCTCAGTCTGCGAACGGACGCGACGCAGTCGCGCCCCTACCTCAAAACAACCTCGCGATGGGCTTTCCGCCGTCGGTGATCGGGACGGGTCGCGCGCCGGCCATAAGGTCGCGCGTGGTATCGATACCGAGTGCCGCCAGGATCGTCGCATGAAAATCGGGAATACTCACGGGGTTCTCGACGACTTTTTTGGAGAGGTCATCCGTGGTGCCATAAGCGCCACAATGTTTCAGGCCGCCACCCGCGAGGACCATGGAGAAGGCGGTGCCTTGGTGGCCACGGCCACCATTACCATCGAAATCCGCTGGACGACCGAATTCGGTGCCCACGACGACGAGGGTTTTATCAAGTAAGCCGTGGGCTTTTAAGTCGGCGAGCAGGCCCGCGAGGGCGTTGTCGAGCTCGCGGATGAGGGTGTGTTGGTTATCGATGCCGTGATTATGGACATCCCAGCCGGTGCCGTTGATGAAATTCAGATTATGCGAAACCTCCACGAAGCGGACGCCGCCTTGGATGAGCCGGCGGGCGGTTAAACAACGCTGGCCGAACTCGCCGCCGTAGGAGGCGCGCAGGTCGGCGGACTCTTGCGTGAGGTCGAAGTGCTTCATGAACGACGGGCCAGCGAGGCGGAAAGCCTCGCGCTGGGCTTCAGCGTATTCGGAAAGGCTCGAGTCGGGTTGATTGGGTGAAAGGGCGCCGAGGAGCTCGCGGCGGCGGGTATCGCGCTCATCCGTGACGCCTTCTGGGCGGGTGAAGCCGTTGGGCCCCGTCTGGGTGTCGACGAGGTAGATGTAGCCATCCTTGATGCCGAGGAAACCCGGGCCGCGGCTAACGTTCGGGTAGCCGATGAGCATGTAGGCTGGCACATTCGGGTCGGCGGCGCCGCGACGGTGGGCGACGATGGAGCCGATGGAAGGGTAGACTGCGTTGCCGCTAATCATGCGCCCGGTGTGCACAAGATTCGTGGCAAAGGCGTGTTCATCAATCACCTTATGATTCACGGAGCGGACCGCGGTGACGTGCTCCATGAGTTGGGCCGTGCGGGGGAGGTGCTCGGCGATGCGCACACCCGCGACGGCGGTTTCGATGGAAGGGTAGAGCGAGCCAGCTTTTTTCTTAGAGGCCTTATTGTCGCCCAGCGCCTTTGGATCGAAGGTATCAATCTGCCCCATGCCGCCACCGAGCCAGATGAAGATGCAGTGCTCAGCTTTGCCTTGAGGCGTCGAGAGGGTGGACGCGGCGTTAAGCTGGGCCGCGAACGGCGCCAGCCCGAGGGCAGAGATGAAAGAGCGGCGGTCCATGGGGTTTAGGGAGTGAAAAGGAATTCGGGTGAATTGACGAGGGCCCAGACGGCATCCTCCGCCCGCAGACGCCAAGCGGCGCTGAGGCGCTGGGTGGCGGGATCGCCTTGGCGGGCATCCACCTCTTGTTGGTGGCGAATCACCGAGGCATCTGCATCCAGATGGTTGGACCAAGACACGTAGTAAGGCGGCCGGGTTGGGCGAGGCAGCGGCTTCAGGTCGGGAACGTTCAGGCGCTCGTCGAACCCTGGCGTCACTTGGCGGCTATATTTTACTTTTTCTACCGGGGTCGGGTGGCGCGTCAGGAGGCGGAGGAAAAGCGCGTCGACGAATTCATCTGGCGTGCGGGCGCTCACGGCGAGTGGGGTGACGCCGTGATCCTCGCTGAGGCGGGTGAGCCAGGTGCCCATCGTGCCGTTGCTAAGGATGGCTGGCTGTAAGGAGTTGGCGGCACTTTCTCGGTCGGTGATCGGCTCTGGGCGGCTGGCCCGCCAGCCGAAAGCCGCGAGGACATCGCAGACGGCTTGGATGCGGGGCAAGGCGAGCGCTGGTCGATCGCGCTCATTCGAGGTCGAGGTGAGCATCCACGCGCGGCGCGGTTGTCCGAGATTCTGGGAGTTATCTTGTTCGCGGTTATTATCAATATCTAGGCTCGCCTCCTCGGTCCGGAATTTTTTGCCGATTGCGGCGAAGGCAGCGTCCACGACTTGCTCGGCACTGAGGCGGCGGGGGGCGGGTGAGGCGTAGAGCGGGCTGGTGGTCTTAAGTTCTGGATCCGTGGCGCGTTGATAGGCGGCCGAGTTTAGGATGAGGCGTTGGAGTTGGCGGCTATCGTAGCCGCTGCGCACTAACTCGCGACCGAGCCAGCGAAGAAGCTCGGGGTGGGTGTGGCGCGAGCGTTCCCAATCCCACGGCTGCTCGACGAGTCCGCGGCCCATCAGGCGGGCCCAGAGGCGATTGGCCATCACTTGCGCGAAGCGCTCGTTCTGCGGAATCGTCACGAGGGTCGCGAGTCGGTCGCGGGTGTCACGGGGGTCGAAGGCCAGTTTGTCGGCGAGCGAGGCGTCGACTAATTCCGGGAAGGGCCATTGCGCTGCGACAGCGGTGCCAGGCTCCAGGGTGACTTCGATGAGCGGCTTGCGGCCCCCTTCGCGGAGTTTGGCTAGAGAGACACTACTCGTGACGGGTACTTTCACGGCCTTAGTCTCGAGCATCGCGGCGAGTGCGAATACCTGTTCCTGCTTGGAGGTGTGGGCGGGCGAATCGTGGCAGCGGGCGCACTTGGTCTCGATGCCGAGGAAAGCCGTGGAAACAATGGTCGCCTTGGCGGCCATGGGGACGTCGTTCTGCGAAGCGAGGCCGAAGCCCGCGGGGCCACCGTCACGCTTGCTGCCTTTGAGTCGCAACAACTCCGTGACCATTAGGTCGAGCGGCTTGTTATCGAGGATGGATTCGTAGATCCACCAGCGGAATGGCCCGGTGTTATTCAGGGTGGGGTTAAGGATGTTGGGGTTCTCGGCGAGGACGTCCTGCCAGTAGCCCACCCAGTGGTCGGCGGCCCGCGGGTCGGCAAGCAGGCGGTCAATGGTCTTCGCTCTCTTATCTGTGGAGGTATCAGTGACGAAGGCATTGATTTCTTCGGGCGATGGTACGAGGCCGATGGTGTCGAGCGTAACGCGGCGCAGGAAAGCGAGATCAGTGGAAGGCGAGGTGATCTTCGTCGAGGCTGGGCGGAATTCGGGCCAGACTGCGCCTTGTTCAATCCACGTTTTCACCAAAGCGACTTCCGCGGCGGTGAGACGGTTGCCCTTGGGCGGCATCACTTCATCGGGGTTGTCGGAACTGATGCGGCTGACGAGTGGGCTCTTCGCGGGCTGGCCGGCGACGATGGCAGCACCGTCCGACTTGCCGCCCTTGAGTGCACCGGGGAGGGTGTCGAGGTGAAGTTTGCCTTTGGCCTTCCCGCCTTGATGGCATTCGAGGCAGTTTGTTTCGAGGATCGGATAAATCTTGGCGTAGAAATCGACGCCACCAGCGGGCACCGCTTTGATCTGCTTGATATAAGCGGCGAACTTAGCGCCCAGGAAGGCGTCGATGGCGTTACCCGCGGGGAAGCGTGCCTCAAGGGCCGGCACGGGTGTTTCCGGAGTGGCGGCGAGCCAGGCCTTGGCGTTGTCGCGACGCTTCTGCCAGTAAGCACCTTGGGCGGCCCGCAGGGCAGCGCGCTTGGCGGCGTCGAGGACACCGAGGCGAGCTTCCTCTTGGGCGGCGTAGGCTTCCCAGCCCGCGTCGTTATAGGCGGGCATCTGTCTCCCCGGGGAGAGTAGCTTCCAGTCTTGGCTGCCTTCGAGGGAGATGGCGGCGACCGTTTCGCCGAGTTCGGCGCGTCGGCGCGACCCCTTGGTGTTGATCACATAACCAGAAACCGTCTCGAGGATGATTTGCTGCTCTCCTCCGCTGCAGGTGAATTCACACGATGCTTCGCGGTCGCCCGGGCGTAAGAAACGAAAGTCTGGCCCGAGATTCAGGAACTTCGCCTGCTGTTCCTTGACCGGTTTATTGTCCGTGCCTGGCGCAGGAAAGGGTGTAGCGAGGGCCATCTTGCCGTTAATAAAAAGGGCAGCGGCCCCCTGGCCACGCAGGAGGAGACGATGCTTGCCGGCGGGGAGATTAATCTTCGCGAGGGCGCGCAGGAAAAAGGGATTACCGCGATCATCCCGGACACCCGTGTCGGTGTATTTATGGGTCGTGCGAGCGAAGCCGAAAGCGGGAGCCTCGTAGGTCTCCGTGGCCTTGAGGATTTCCGTTGGCCAAAGATTGGTGACCGGATGCCAGTCTTCGCAGATTTCCAAATGAACCTGGCCGCTGGTGACGGCGCTCCAATCGACCTTGGGAGCGAGGCGAACCAGGGGAAGAGCCTTCACCTCTTTCTTGGGGGAAGCGCTGGCCACATCATTCCCCGCGTTGGGGTTGGCGGGGGCGACGGTCTGCGCGGAAAGCGTCAGCCCGAGGGTGAGGACGAGAAGTCGGCAAAGCAAAAGGGGCATGGACAATAAAGGGGACACCTCAGGCTGGGCTGGGGTTCCTTGCTAGGGGTTCTCTTTCATGCGGCGGACGGTCGGTCGGGTCAACCTTAACGCCCGCCACCGTGCGGGATTGCCTGCCGTCGCGAGCAAGCCAATCTGCGCTCACTGTCATGCCCTCGACTGCCCGCCGCCTCGCTGGTTTTACTGAATCCGTCATCCGCGGGATGACGCGCCTGGCCAACCAGCATGGGGCGATTAACCTCTCGCAAGGTTTCCCGGATTTTGATCCGCCGGAGGAACTGCTGGCGGCCTTGGAGCGAGCCACCCGCGGTCCGCATCACCAATACGCCGTCACCTGGGGTGCTCCGCGTTTCCGTAAGGCTCTCGCGGCGAAGATTAATCGCTTCAGCGGCCTCGCGATCGACCCGGATCAGCACCTCGTGGTCACCTGCGGGAGCACGGAGGCCATGATGGTCGCAATGATGACGGCCTGTAATCCGGGCGACAAGGTCATCGTCTTTTCGCCGTTCTACGAGAACTACGCCGCCGATGCCATTCTCTCTGGCGCAGAGCCGATCTACGTCCCGCTGCGGGCGCCAGATTTCCATTTCGATGAAGCTGAACTCGCCAAGGCCTTCGCCCAAAAGCCCAAGGCGATCATCGTCTGTAATCCCTCGAATCCCTGCGGCAAGGTTTTCACGCGCGACGAGCTCCTGACGATTCTGCGGCTAGCCGAGGAGTATGACGTTTTCGTCATTACTGACGAACCTTACGAACACATCGTCTACGCGCCGAATACGCACGTGCACTTCGCCGCACTGCCGGGAGCTTTCGAACGCACCATCACCTGTAACTCGCTTTCAAAGACTTATTCGATCACCGGCTGGCGGCTGGGCTATGTGCAGGCTGCCCCGCAGGTCATCGCGCAAGCCCGCAAAGTGCACGACTTCTTGACCGTGGGCGCCGCCGCCCCGTTGCAGGAGGCTGCCGTGGCGGGCTTGGAATTGCCGGATTCCTATTATGCAGGCCTCGGCCAGCTCTACGCCGCCAAGCGGACGCTGTTCACTTCGATCCTCGCGCAGACTGGCTTAAAATTCACTGAGCCGCAGGGCGCTTATTATTCGCTACTCGATATCTCGCCGCTCGGTTTTAAGACCGACACCGAGGCCGCCGAATGGATGATCAAGGAAATCGGCGTGGCCGGTGTGCCCGGCTCATCGTTCTTCCGCGAGCCTGAGCATCGCTATATCCGTTTCCACTTCGCCAAGAAGGAAGAGACATTACGGGCGGCGGGGGAGAAGTTGGGGAAGCTGAGGAGGTAGGGACGCGACGGCGTGTTGAGTCGATGTCTGCATCGAGGACTGCATTGAGGACTGCATACAGGACTGCATTGAGGGCTGCGTCGATTAGGGTGGGACGGCTGCCCTCAGCCGTCCGTTCGCGGACCGAGCTTCGCCCTCGGGCGAGTTTCTATCCTCGATCGGGTCAACGGCGGGTTGGGGACAACCCGCCCTACCCAAGACATGGAGAGAGCAGAGCACGACCTACCTTAATTGCCCCCTCTGGCCCTTGTGTCCTCAGGTCCTCGGTTACGCCCCTTACCCCCATGTCACCGTGCCCACGTGTCCCCTCGAAGGCTCCGCCTAACCGACGATCTTCTTATACGGCTCGCCTTCGTTCTGCGTTGGGCGTTCCGGGCGGCCTTTGTAGCGATACGTTAGGCCCATGTTGTCGATGCCGAGTAGCCAGAGAATGGTCGCATGGAGATCATGGACATGGAGTGTGTTTTCGACGGCGCGTAGGCCGAGGTCGTCGGTGCTGCCGATGGTCGTGCCACCTTTGACGCCGCCGCCGGCCATCCACATGGTGAAGCCGGTTGGGTTGTGGTCGCGACCGTCGCCCTTCTCGGACATCGGGGTGCGACCAAATTCGCCGCCCCAGACGACGAGCGTGTCTTCGAGCAGGCCGCGAGACTTGAGGTCTTTAATCAGGCCGGCGACCGGTTTGTCCATCGAGGCGCAAAGGCCGGAGTGGTTTGATTCAATCTTGGCGTGCGCATCCCACTTAGAGCCGGCGCCATGGTAAATCTGCACGAAGCGTACGCCTTGTTCGACCATGCGGCGGGCGAGCAGGCAGAGGCGGCCCATGCCTTCGGTCGTCTTATCATCGAGTCCGTAGAGTTTGCGCGTGGCTTCCGTCTCTCCGGTCAGGTCGACGACACCGGGAGCTTCCGCCTGCATCCGGGCGGCCATCTCGTAGCTAGCCAGGCGGGCACCGAGTTCAGTGCGGTCGGGGTAGCGGGCCGCGAAATCCTTGTTCACGCTATTAATCAGTTGGAGCTTTGATTTCTGAAGGTCCGCACTGACCGCCTCGGGCGTGTTCAAGTTGGGGATCGGCTCGGAGCCGCCGGAGATGCGCACGCCTTGGTAGACGGCGGGCATGAAACCGGCACCCCAGTTGCGCGGCCCGTTGATCACCGTATTCTGGTTGTCCTGCATCACGATGAAGGAGGGCAGGTTGCGGTTCTCAGAGCCGATGCCGTAATTGATCCATGAGCCGAGCGATGGTTTACCCGCCAGGATTGAGCCGGTGTTCATCTGGCAGACGCCCGCCGAGTGGTTGATGCCGTCGGCCTTACAGGAGCGAATCACCGCGAGGTCATCGGAGCAGGACGCGATATGCGGGATCCAGTCCGAGAACCATTGCCCAGACTGGCCGTATTGTTTCCATTCACGCTTCGAGGCGAGGAGGGGCGATTTTGATTCGCCCATCGCGGTGATGACGGAGCCGAAACTGTCTGGCAGGCGTTGGCCGGCGAGCTTGTTGAGCAGCGGCTTCGGATCGTAGAGATCCATCTGCGACGGGCCGCCTTCCATGAAGAGGAAGATCACGCTCTTGGCGCGTGGCTTGATTCGGCCGACGCCGGGCTGCAGGGGAGTGCCCGCGGCGGGGACGACGATGTCCTTGGCGAGTAGGTCGCTGAAGGCCATCGCACCGAGGCCAAGGCCGGCGCCGAAGAGGAAGTCGCGCCGCGAGGTGGTCGCTTCGACACGATGGCAGCGTGGGTCGTTCATTCGACGTAGAGGAATTCGGAGGAGTTGAGTAAAGCGTGGCAGAGCGCGGCCAATGGCGCTTGGGCGGCCTTGGCTTCGGGGGCGGCGGCCTTAGCTTCACCGATGGCTAGGTCACGGCCTTTACCAGAAGAGTCGCGCATCGTGCCCGTCTTGGTCTCGAAGCGCCAGAAGCCGAGGGCGCTCGGCTTGATATCTTCATTGGAGTAGAGCAGCCCTTGGTCGTCGAGCGTGCCGGCACTCAAGCGGACGTCATCGAGCACGCCATGGAAGGAGCTTTCGCGGTCGGCACCTTTGCCGCCGAGCTGGATTGGCTGGGTCGCGGTGAGGACACCGGTGAGGCTGGTGGCCACGCGGTCATGGAGTAAGGGCTCGTCGTCGTTGGCGAGGTCCTTAAGCGTGAAGCTCACTTCGCCCGGCCCGTTCTTGTCCGCGAAGCGTACCGCGGCTGAAGCGTAGTAAGGCTTGTTCATCTCGATGCGGAGGTTCGAGAACTGGACGGCTTCGCCGAAGGTACCGTCGAGGAGGGGGCCGTGGGCTTGGAGCACGAGCACGCGCGGGGCCCGGCGCGATTTCTGGCCGGTGACGCCAAATTGCCAATAGCCGTCGGTCTGGCCTTTGCCGACTTGGGTGGCGATGACGCGGACGGCGGCGGTGTCACTGACGGAGCGGGGGACGATGACGGCCTCGATGGTGAAGCCTTGGGCGAAATCAGCTACGGTCGCACCGCGGGCCACGAACGGCTTGCGGTGGCCGGCGTCGAGGTGAGCACCCTGTCCATCGCGGAACGGGACCTTCTCCGGCTGGAAGTCGTTGGCGACGGCGGCGGCCACCGCTGAAGAATTCTTCTGGGAGCGTACTTCCTTGAGGAACGCAGCGGAACGCGCGGCTTCGGTGGGGTTGGGGGTGCGGGCGAAGAGCACCTGATAGAGGCGGCGGACCTGAGCGGCTTCATCCTTGGGGGCTTCCTTGGCGATGCGCGCGGCGAGAATCTCCCCGCGCTTGAGCATGAACGGGCTGTTGAGCAGCAGCAGCGACTGGATGGGGGTCGTGGTGACGTCGCGGGACGAGGCGCTGCTGAACCACTGTGGTGCGTCGAAGACGTCGGCCAGCGGGTCGCGGTTGTTACGCATGATGCGCGTGAAGATGCTACGAACAGGTTCGCCGTACACGACGCTTGGGCCAGCTTGCTTGTCTGTTTTCAGGTCGCCGCCGGCGGCGAAGACGGCGTCGCGGATTTGCTCGGCTTCGAGGCGCTGAGGCTGGAAGCGCCAGAGCAGGACGTTCTGCGGATCCTTTAGTTGGCCCTCCTTGGGGGTAGGGTGCTGGGAGGAGCGGCGATACGCGGCACTCGTCAGGATGAGTCGGTGCATCGCCTTTTGGTCCCAGCCCTTCGCCATGAATTCTGCGGAAAGCCAGTCGAGTAGCTCCGGGTGGGAGGGCGGTTCGCCGAGGCGGCCGAAGTCGCTCGCGTAGGGCGTCAATCCGCGACGGAAGCAGAGCTGCCAGAGACGGTTCATCGCAAGACGGGCGGTGAACGGGTTTGATGGCGCGGTCAGCCAGCGGGCGAGTGCCGTGCGGCGGCCGGTGGAGGTGCCGTCGGTGGGCGGCGTGATGCTAGCGGCTTCGGCTGGGTACTGGGCACTAAGGACGGTGAGGAAGGCGGGTGGGACGATGGTGTTCTTCTTCGGGATGACCGCGTCGATGCCTTGTGCACCGGTCTCGCGAACGGTGAGGACGAAGGGCGGGTCTTCCGGCTTCTGCTTATCGTGTTCGGCCAGCTGGCGCTTCAGGTCCGCGTGTTTCACGCTGTCGGCACCCTTGATCGAACGATCGAGTCGATTGTATTCGTAGTCGACCTGGCGCCAGGCGAGCGCGGCGATCTGTTGCTCGTAGGGCGTGCGCTGAGCGTCCGGCTTGGCGATCATCTCTTGGATGTCTTCCGGGAAGATCTTTACGGCGTTACTGGTCGCGGTCTCGCGGTATTTCTTTTCGAGCGCAGTGATCTCGTCGCGGATCGACTTCGTTTCCTTCTCCCAGACGGCCAGCTTGCGGGCGTGCTCGCTGGCTTCCTTTGGCGTCCACGCGGCGCGGTTCTCGACCGGCAGGGTGTTGGTGAAGAAGCTGCGGAGGGCGAAGTAGTCGCGCTGTAGAATGGGGTCGAACTTATGGTCGTGGCAGCGGGCGCACTGCATGCCGGCGCCGAGAAAGACGTCGCCGGTGGTGTCAGTCAGGTCGTTCAGGATACTCTCCCACTGGCTCCGGGCGTCGCGGTTGTTATACTCGTAGATCCAGTGGCGGAGGTAACCGAGGGCCGTGAGGGCTTGGGTGTCGCCCGGGAAGAGTTCGTCGCCGGCGATTTGTTCCTGGATGAAACGATCGTAGGGCTTGTTGTCGTTATACGCCTTGATGACGTAATCGCGGTAGCGCCAGGCGGTCGGGCGAAAGTCATCAATACGGAAGCCATCGCTGTCGGCGTAGCGTACAAGGTCGAGCCAGGTACGGGCCATACGCTGCCCGTAGGCGGGCGAAGCCAGCAGGCGGTCGACCAGCTTCTCGTAGGCCAGTGGGTCGGTGGATTTAACAAAGGCGGAGACCTCTTGAGGGGAGGGCGGTAGGCCAGTGACGTCGAAGGTGAGGCGACGGATGAGGACGGAGCGGTCGGCCTCGGCGGCGGGCGTGAGGGTTTCCTTGGCGAGACGTGCGTCGATGAAGCGGTCAATCGGATGGGCGGCCTGCCCGGCAGGAAGTTCGGGGCGTTTGACGGCTTGGTAGGCCCACCAGGTCTTTTCCTTGGAGCCGATGGTGCCGGGGAGGTAGCGGCCGGCGACGGGAGCCTTGGTGCGACTCTTGGGCCAGGTCGCCCCGGACTTCACCCAGTCTTGGAGGAGGGAGACTTCGTCTTTCGTCAGACGTTCGCCTTTGGGTGGCATCATCTTCTCGGGGTCGGTCGAGAGGATATTCTGCAGGAAGAGGCTTTTGGCTGGGTCGCCAGGGATGAGGGCCGTGCCACCGTCGCCGCCGGTCGTGAGGCCAGCTAGGCTGTCCATGACCAGGCCACCCTTATTCTTGCCGGAGGCGTGGCTGTGGCACTTGAAGCAGCGGGAATCCAGCAGCGCGACGGCCTGCTCGGCCTGTGCCTCCTCCGCCGCCTGAACCACGCCGGTCCCGGTCAGCAGGATCGCTAGGCTGAGCGCAAGGAGGGTGGCGGGGCGCAAGGGCATGGGGTGGTTACTAATAAGAGCCTTATTAAGCCTAAGAGCAACCCAAGCCGAAAGGCACGATTGGGGGTGTTTCGATTGTCATCGGGCCCGCTTTTAGTTCGAATCCAGGCGTGTCTGTGCCGCTGCAACTCATCCTCGCCTCCGCTTCTCCTCGACGCACCGAACTCCTCCGGGAGGCCGGCCTCCCGCATCGGGTGTTGGTGGCGGCGGTGACCGAGCATGAGGACCCGACGACGGACCCGGCGAAGATGGTCCTGCACAACGCCCGCCTGAAGGCGGCGGCGGTCTCCCGTCTGCATCCGGAGGCGCTCGTGCTTGGCTCCGATACGACCGTCGCGCTCGGAGCGCGCGCTTTGAATAAACCGGCCGACCTCGCCGAGTCCCGTGCGATGCTTCGAAGCCTTTCTGGTCGGGAGCACACCGTCCACACCGGCGTGTGCCTGCTTTGTCCGTCACTGGGGATCGATGAGGCCCATGATATCACCGCTTGGGTGCGCTTCCGCGAGCTCTCCGAGGATGATATTACCCGTTATCAGTCCTTGGTGAACACCTTGGACAAGGCTGGCGCTTATGGCATCCAGCAGGGCAAGGAGAT
>CAIKRN010000241.1 GCA_903829855.1 uncultured Opitutia bacterium | reverse complement strand
GAGTCCGAACCCACCGCGGCAATGACGGCGCTCTTGGGGTTGGCCCGCGTCGGGGGACTCGAATCTCAAGCTGAAGTTCTCAAGGGGCAGCAGAAATTCGCATTAGGGAGCCTCTCGACGGAGTCACTGAAACTAGAGAAACTTCGAATTATCGAGGTCTCCCTCAGTCGTCACGGTCCACCTGCTCCCGCGCTGGCGGCTTCGTTGATCACTGAACTTACTTCGGAATATCCCGCGAAGTCGGTCGCCCTTAATCGCGAACTGTGTCAGGTGCTGCTCGCACTTGGGGCGCCAGGCGTGATTGATCGAACCATGGATCTCTTGGCTTCCGCCGTGACCCAAGAAGAGCAGGTCACGTATCTTTTCCATCTCCGGACGATCTCCCGTGGTTGGACTCCCGCCCTTCGGCGTCGTTATCTCAGCTGGTGGCCAGAGCAGTCCAAATCAGGCAAGCACCCAGAGGATTTATTGCGTTGGTTTGACGAGGCTGGTCGAGGCTACGGCAATGGGGCGAGCTACGAAAGTTTTCTCGTGAAGATTCGCCAAGAGGCCATCGCGACGATTCCTCCCGCGGAATTACCTAGTTATCAGTCGTTGATCGATTCATGGGCTGAGCCGTTGCATAACCTCCGCAAGCCCAAGAAGTCGCGCAGCTTCGTGCAGGATTGGAAAATGGCCGAGCTCGAAGGTGATTTGAAGCAAGTCGGATCAGGACGGAGTTTTACCCAAGGGCAGGATGCGCTGGCCTCCGCCCAGTGCCTCCTGTGCCATAAGATTGGTAACGAAGGCGGCTCGGTCGGTCCGGATTTGACGGCGATCTCGAGTCGTTTCGGCCGCCGTGATATTCTCGAGTCCATCCTCGACCCCTCCAAGGTCGTCTCTGAGCAGTTCGCGAATACGGAATTCACCTTAAATAACGGCAACCTTGTCATCGGCCGGCTGGTCAGTGAGACGGACGATAAGGTCGTGATTCGGCCTAGTATGCTCGCTCCGCAGATGCAGACCATTCGCAAGAGTGATATTAAATCGCGCCAGCTGTCGAAGATTTCACCCATGCCGCCGGGTTTGATCAGTACCCTGAATAAACAGGAAGTGTTAGACTTACTGGCCTACTTGGAGTCGGCCGCCAATCGGGACTCGGCCGTGTTCAAGAAGTAGGCGGGAGGCGAGGGCTACCGGATTGCAACTTACCCGAAGTCTGATTGTCCTAGATTCATCCCCATGAAGATTCTGCTCCTTGTCTTGCTTTGTCCGTTCGCCTTGCTCGCCGTCGAGCCAGTCGCGAAGCCTATCCGGAAGATTAATCCGGGCGAAGTGATTGTGCCGACGGAAGCCATGCGCCGAATCTGGGGCGAGCTGGTAAGCATGGATCTGCCCAGCCGCTCGGGGGTTTTCCGCAAGGAGGGCACCGATGAGTTGATGACCTTTAAGGTGCTGCCTTATGCTGAATTGCTCCACCATGCGGCTTTTGGCGACCTGCAGGATTTTCGGGTAGGTGAACGGGCCATTTTCCGCATGCACGAGGATGCTGCGGGCACATGGACTTGGCTGACCTATATTCAGGACGAAATGAATATGATGAATGGCCATAAAGAGTTCTTTCATGTGGACGCCATTGATGCCGCCTCTGGCAAAATCACCTGCACGCAAGGAAGTGCTGATAAGAGTTACATCCGCGAGAAGGGGATTACCCTCGAGACTGAGACCGCCACGCACTATTGGAAGGACGGCAAGGCAGCGGCCTTTGCCGATATCAAGGTCGGCGACAAGCTACGCACCCAGACCCACGGCATCGGTAAGGGGAAAGTGCGCATGTGCTGGGAAGTCTTTCTCGATGAAACTAGCCTCCTTAAATTCCAGGCGACGCAGCGTGCCGTTCACGCTAAACGGATGATGGAAGAGGG
>CAIKRN010000240.1 GCA_903829855.1 uncultured Opitutia bacterium | reverse complement strand
GCGCCGGATTCGGCGTCCTTGACGAGCTTAGGGGCGCGGAACTGGTTGGCACCGCGACGGAGTCGGCTGCGGCGTTTGGACTGTTTGCGTTTCGGGTTGGCCATGGTTCTACGCTGGGATGAGGGTCGGTTCTACCCCTCCCGCCCCCTCGGTCAAGCCCCCTTTCCATTCCCTTGCGATTGTGGGCAGCTTTGTTTGCTTAGGGGCATGCCCGGCCGCCCTGCCTTATTCCTCGATCGAGACGGGAATCTTATTCGCGATCACCACCATACCTGCCGGGAAGACCAGATTGAGCTCATCCCTGGGGTGAAGGAGGCATTGAGAGCCTGCCTGCGAGAAGGCTACCTGCTTTTCATCCTGACAAATCAGAGCGGCATTAACCGAGGTATCTTTACCTGGGAGCAGTATGAAGCCTGTAATCGGCGGATGCTGGAATTGCTGGAATTGCCCGCCCCGGGCATTTTGGAAATCAAGGCGGCGCCCGAGCGGCCCGATGAGGCATCCCTTTATCGTAAGCCTAGCCCGCGCTTTATTTTGGAGAAGATCGCCGAGTATGGCATCGATCCGAGTCGCTCGTGGATGACGGGTGATCGAATTTCAGATTGGGAGGCGGGCTTCAATGCGGGAATCCGGTCGGGCGCAATGCGCAGCGGGGCTGCGAGGCCAGAAGATCTATTAGCGGCCAGCCAGCGGGGCTTTGCTATCTATGCTGACTTCCCAGATTTTGTCCGTGTCGAGCTGGGGCTCGAATTTTAGGCCAACAAAAAGGACGAACCCCTCGGTTCGTCCTTTGATCGCCTGGACCCTAGATTAGGCCTTAGGCTTTTCCTTTTCGCAGGGGCACTTGCCTTCTTTGGCCGGCTCATCCGCTGCGACGAGCGCTTTAGGCTTCTCTTTTTCGCAGGGGCACTTGCCGTCGTCCTTCTTGGGTTCTTCGGCGACGATGGCCTTAGGCTTTTCCTTTTCGCAGGGACACTTGCCGTCATCCTTTTTTTCTTCGGCGCTAACAAAAGCAGCCGAGACGGCGAGGAGGCCGACGGTGAGAGCGAGGAGTTTGAGGAACTTGGAGTTCATGGTGAGAAAGCATAATCTTCTTCGAAATCCGAAAGGTGTCAATCGGCTCGAGGCTAAACCAACCAAGGAGATGCCCTATTGACCAAGTCCGTCTCGGATCTCTTTTAGGCCCGACTGAACTTTTGTTAAGCCACTGCCAGGCAACCAGTTACTACCACTATTACTTAGGTATATTTGGGTCTTTTTAACGCAGGCGAGGTCTTTGATTACGGAAATCCGGCTCATTTCGGCGATCTTTTCAGAATTTACCTGCACGGGTCCGTTCGCTGGTGAATTTTGAATCCAAAGGATGGCATCAGGGTTGGCCGTCGCCACTAGTTCCCAGTCAAACTTCACCCAAGCCCCCCGGGGTAAGGCAGATTGCAGGGCCGCGACGGCGAGGGGTTCGGCGACATAGCTATCAGGCCCTGCCATGACGCCGTCCCATACGATAATAATTTTCCGGCTTAACTTGGCCGGGCGACGCTTGAGGAGGTCAGCGACCCGCTTTGCCTCATCGGCGCGACCTATCGCCTCGCCGATGAGGAGGATGTCGTTGCTGCAGGAGTTTCTGGATTCCGGATTAAGTATAATCGTGCGTAAGCCGGCCTTCGCGCATTTCTCCGCCCAGAGCGGATTGGCCATTCGTGGGATGATTACCAGATCCGGCTTGGTGGTGAGTAGTTTTTCGAGGTCAGGCAGAAAGACGTCGGCATCGCGCACGGCAGGGTGCTCTTTCGGCAGCGGGCACCAGCGCGTGGCCATGACGATCTCGGCGGAGCACCCGAGGTCGAGTAAAGTCTGCGTAGCGCCTGGGCTGTAGCTGGCGATGCGATGCTCGCCGGCGGTTAGCGCAAGACAGGTCGATAGCCAGAAAAACACAGCCCGCATTAGACCGAGAGCAAGCGGGCGAGACGCATTGCCGAATCGAAGCTGCCGCGATCAGCCTTAGCTTTGCCTGCGATTTCATAGGCGGTACCATGATCAGGGCTCGTGCGCACGTGCTTTAATCCGAGGCTAAGATTGGCCGAGGTCGAGAAGTCTATGGCCTTCAGTGGAGCGAGGCCTTGATCGTGGTACATGGCGGCTACGGCATCAAATTCGCCCTGAAGGTGGCGATGGAAGATGGTGTCGCCAGGCAGTGGGCCGCTGACGTTATGGCCTTCAGCGCGCAAGGCATCGATGGCCGGCTTGATTGTAGCATCGTCTTCTTTGCCAAGTAGGCCGCCTTCGCCGGCATGTGGATTTAGGCCGCACACTGCAATGCGAGGAGATGGGTCGCCGAGTTTTTTGCGCAAAGCGATAAGGGCGAGTACCGTGCGGCGAATCCCGGCGGCGGTGATGGCATGCGGTACTTCGGCGAGGGGGAGGTGCCAGGTGACGAGCCCGACGGTCATCCGGCCACCCGCGAAAGCCATCACGGGCTCGCCGCTCCAGCGCGCAGCGAAGAACTCCGTCTGGCCAGGGAAAGAATAGCCGACCCCAGCCAGGCCCTTTTTGTTCACTGGGCCAGTGACGACGGCAGTGAAACGCCCACCCGTAGCACCGCGTGCCGCCATTTCCATCGCTTCGATGGCGATGAGTTGACCAGCTTCGTCGGGCTTGCCTGGCCGGGTGACGAAATCTTTCGGCCCAACAGCGATGCCTTGGCCGAGTTGGGCAATCCAGTCTGTCGGGCCGATGGGAACGACTGAAGCCGCGTGCGCAGGATTCTCCTTCAGCCAACTCGCAAGTAGCTCCGGCCCAACGCCGGCGGGGTCTCCGCAGGTGACAGCGATGGGCAGGGTGCTCATTCGGGTGAAGCAAAGCGCCCGCGTTTTCCGCCGAGGAAGAAGTTCAGAAACTCTTTGCCCTCGAGGGTGGTGTACTCGTTCGTCGCCAGCGCGACTTGAGCGAGCGTCGCACATGCACCATGCGTGGCATAGACTGCATGATAGGCACGTTTTATCTCTGCAACCGCGGTCGCTGGCACGGCCCGACGGCGAAGCCCGATGAGATTCAGTCCCGCGAGGAGATTACGGCCGTGGGCTAGAGCGTTCGGAGGGACATCCTCCGTGATGACGGCGTTACCTGAAGTCAGGGAGCCCCCGCCAATCCGACAGAACTGATGCACGGCGACGCCGCCACTGATAAAGGCTTTATCTCCCACGTGCACGTGGCCGCCAAGCATACAGCCGTTCGCCATGATGACATCGTCGCCCAGGATGCAGTCGTGGGCAACGTGGGCGCCAGCCATCAGAAGGCAACGGGAACCGATGACGGTATCGCCCCCGGCCTTGGTCGCACGATGAATGGTGACGTGCTCGCGGATGATGGTGCGGTCGCGAATGAGCACGCCTGAGGCCAGATTACAGTCAAAGCCGAGGTCCTGCGGATCGCCACCGACCACGGCGAAGTGGTCGACGATGACGCCGGCACCGAGTTTGGCTCCACGCTTGATGATGGCGTGAGCCGCGATGCGACAGCCTGGGCCGATGGTCGCGCCAGCTTCGATAACCGCAAACGGCCCGACCGCGACATCAGCGGCGATGTCGGCGTCAGGGGCGAGGATGGCTTGAGGGTGAATCACTTGGAGTTGTGGCCGGATCCGAAGAGTTCGAGTTGGGCAGCCTTGACCATATCGTAGACGCGGAGCAGTCGGAGCAACTGCAACGTGTCGGACTTCGCGTAACTCTGATTAGATTCCACCGCTTGGACGAGATTTTCCAGAATGGTCCGAAATGTGAGCACGTGGTCGACGCCACTTTCACGCAGGAGCGTGATACTTTCGGAGCGTTGCGGCTCTTGTGCAGGGATGCCGGGCAGCACGAGGATTTTAGCAAGCGGCTGTCCGTCGACTGGGCTGAGGTCGGCAAAGGCCTCCTTGGCCGCCTCGACGGCTTCCTTGCGCACAAACTCGAGCAGGTCGCCTTTCTTGATCATCGTGGGGGTGATGGCTTTGGTGGTGTGCCACGCCTTCACGGCCACGACTCCCGCGGCGATACCCGGGAGGTCGGAACTAAATAGCTGAAAAGGGGTTTCTCCGCCGCGGCGCGGTGAAGGGTTAATCACCAGTAGGTCGCCTTCTTCATCGGCACGCTTCCTCCGCGACTGGACGGCGTACTTGCGGGATTGCCGCACGAAGAAGCCGTTCATTTCGAAATACTCGCGGACCAGACTGTCGTCGAAACCCGCCATTGGCGCAAGGATGCGTCCAAACGGTGGGCGTGGTCAACCCGTCAAAAATCAGAGCACGAAGTCCGCAGGGGCGATGGCGACGGTGAATTCACCCTTCAGGGAGCCTGCTTTCATTGCCGGGACTAATTCAGCCAAGGCAGATGTCCGGATGGTCTCGTGGAGTTTAGTGAGCTCACGGCCGACGCAGACCACGCGCTCCGGGCCGAGTTCCTCGAGCATTTCTTCTAAGAAATCGCTAATGCGGTGGCAGGATTCGTGCAGGACCACGGTTTCATCGGCGGTCTTAATGGAATTGAGGAATCGTCGCCGGGCGGCTGACTTGGGGGCGAGGAAGCCCACAAAGCGGAAAGCGTTAGTCGGAAGTCCGGAAGCGGAAAGTAGGGCTACGATCGCACAGGGACCGGGTAGGGGGGTGACGGTGAGGCCCCGTCGCCGACATTCGCGAGTGACGCGAAACCCCGGGTCGCTGATGCCAGGGGTGCCTGCATCCGTGATGAGCGCCACTTTAGCTCCGCCCGCAACTTTATCGGCAATCAGCACGGCAACGTCTTTCTCGTTGTGCTCGTGGTAGGCGAGCATCGGCTTGGAAATTTCCAGGTGGCGAAGCAGACCACCCGTCACGCGAGTATCTTCGCAGGCCACTACATCGCAGTCGGCGATGGCTTGGCGCGCGCGTGCCGTAATGTCGCCGAGGTTGCCCAGCGGGGTGGCCACAACCCATAGGCGACCAGACGCTCCGACGGGGTGGCCGGCCGCGCCTGAGTTAGCCGTAGGCATTAGCGGAAGCCTGACCCTGGAGTCGAAACGCCAGGGAAGCCGCCTTGGAAGCTCGCCGGTGCCGATTGCGGCAGCATGGAGTCCGCAGGCTTCTCAACAGTCTGGCAACCTGCCAGGCCAAGGAGGCAGGCCGACAGAGCGAGGACTGCGAGGTGCCAGCGTTTCATTAGTTGCTAGCGAGTTTGTTGCTCGGGACGAGCGAGACAATGCCACCGCGGGCGAATGCCTTGAGGTCGAGGCCCTTCTCAAACTGAATCTGACCGAGGGAAAGGGAGGATTTCGCGGAGGAAATCTGGACCTTGCCGATGCGCTTGCCGTCAACCTTGACGTCAAAGATAGACTTTTCCTTGATGCCGCTGTCGCCGCCGACGGAGAAGGCGATGATGCCGGTCTTGGAGTCGATATCGATGATCTTGGTCAGGATGCTCTCGGAGGCGGCTTCGACCGTGGTGCCTTCAACGGTGCCAGCTGTGGCTTCTTTGCTGGGTTCGCCAAGGGGATCGCGAGGGAATCCGAAGGGGTTGGCGTTCTCCATGGCATTAGAAACCTTGGTGTGGAGGGCGACGTACTTGATGCGGATGGCTTCAGCGGTTTCCTTTTCCTTGGTGGCCTTGGCTTCGGTTTCGGCGAGCTGGTCCTTGGTGAACATGGCCGCGACTTTTTCCTTTTCCTTGACGAGTTCTTCCTTGGCGGTTGCGAGATCGGCTACGGCGCCATCTTTCTTGCTATTGGCATCGGTGAGTTGGGTGACGGCTTCGTCGCGCTTGCGGGTGAGCTCAGCGACTTGAGTGTCCAGAGCGGTGGTCTTCTCGCCCAGGTCCTTGATTTTGCCGTCCTTGGCCTCCACGGAGGCTAGGAGGTCTT
>CAIKRN010000239.1 GCA_903829855.1 uncultured Opitutia bacterium | reverse complement strand
TAGTGATGCCTTTGGGTAGGGGCGCGACTGCGTCGCGTCCGTGGGCGGACGGAGGTTCGGCGTCTCTGCGCTTGGGTAGGGACGGCTGTCCTCAGCCGTCCGTTCGCCGAGAGAGCTGCGCACTTCGTGAGAGATTCTATCCTCGATTTGGTCAACGGCGGGTTGGGGACAACCCGCCCTACCCAAGGCAATAAAGGCAGAGCACGCCCTACCTTGATTGCCTCCCTCTGGCCCTCGTGTCCTCAGGTCCTCGGTTACGCCCTTGCCCCCATGTCACCGTGCCCACGTGTCCCCTCGAAGGCTCCGTCTTCGCTGGTAGGGACGGCTGTCCTCAGCCGTCCGTTCGCCGAGAGGGCTACGCACCTCGTGAGAGATTCTATCCTCGATTTGGTCAACGGCGGGTTGGGGACAACCCGCCCTACCCAATACAGGTGAGAGCGGTTGGTGCTCAACTTTTCTCCAGTCCTCGGATCCTCGAGCTATCACTGTCCCAGTGGCTTGGAGATATCGAATTCCGATTTCGTGGTCCACCGCTGTTTGTAGCCGGCAGGGGCTTCGACCTTGGTGCGGAAGATCACGGTGTTGTCGAGGTCGAGGTCGTCCGACCAGATAAACTTCGCGCCCGTGAAGTTGTCTTTGAACTTATAGAAATGTTCCTTCGGGCCGACACGCTCTTCGGAGAACTCCGTCGCCTGGGCCCACTTGCTGTCGTCAAAGTCGGTGGCAAACCAGTTTTCCGGCACCGGGATGTGTTGCACGGTCGGATTCTTGGTGTCGCGGTTGAGCGGTCCTTTGAAGAAGTTCTTCGCTTTCCACTTTGCATTGGTGACGGTGCCGTCCGAAAACTTTAGGATGAAGCCGCCGTCTCCGATGTGGTCCCCGTATTCGAGGCCAGTCTTGGGGTCCGCGTTGTCGCGGGCCATGACGGCAATCGTCATGGGGTATTCCGGGAGGATATCGACGTTCACGACGTTGTGCGGCATGTAGTCGATGGGGTCGACGACGCGGAGCTTGCCGTTGATGTAGAGGATGAACCAGTTGTCGGCGTAGACGCTGAGTTGAATGGTGTCGGCCATGGTGGGCTTGATCATGCCAGGTTTATCGCCCTTGCCGCCTTTCTTGCCTTTCTTGCCACCAGGTCCGTCGCGCTTGGGTTCTCCCGGCGGCGGGCCTTCGGGCTCATTGGCTGCGTTGACGGCTGCCTCTAGGTCAACGGGGACGATTGCACCGCCATCCGCTGGCGGCGGCCGCTTACCTTTTTCGCCGCCCTTACCTTTACCTTTCTCGCCACCCTTGCCCTTGCCGCCGCCCGGCCCGCGTTCGTTGGGCGTATAGGTTTCCGTTTCCGTCGAGCCGTCGGCTTTCGAGTAAATGAAGGTCCAAGTCTTATCCTCGTTGAGCTTGTACTTCACGCTCAGGGCCTTGCCGTTAAGCGTGTAGTTCAGTGCGAAGTTATTACCGTCTGAAGTAAAATCCTTGATCAGCGCCCCGCGCAACGGGCTCTGCGAGTAGGCTGAGCCTTCGCGGCGGACATGGCTAGCCGAGGGCTGCGGGTCGACCTGACCATCGACTTCGGTGACTTCGCCGTGGAAGCCGCCATTGATGTAAGGGTATTTTTTCTGCGCGTGGTAGTGATAACCTAGCGCCTTGGTTTCGTGCCCACCAAACGCGTCAAGTTTACCCGGCGCTGCGCCGTCCGGCTCATTGAAGCCGTAGATAGCATAGCCATCGAGGGCAACGGCGATGGGCTTGCCCTTGCCGAGTTCTTTTTCGAGGAAGACAGGAGCGTCGTGGTAATGGTAATCATCACCCTTGCCGCAATGGCCTCCGAAATTGTCGAGTTCGCCGAAAGCTTTGGCGTCGTCGCCGCGATTATTCAAGGCGTTGAAAATCGGCACGCCGTTGGCGGCGAGCGCGATGGCGCCGCGCATGAAGTGCGTCTTGGCCGACATGGGTTCCTTGGCCGGCACGGGCTTGAGTGGGATCCGCCATGCGGAAGCGCCCACGTAGTTCTGCGGAATCGGTACCTGTTGCTGCCAAGATTTGATGCCGCCCATGAGCGGGTGGTCGGGCAGGCCTTTCACTTCGACGTACAGGGTGCTCTCGTCCCAGCGCACGTTAACGTTCTTGGTGAAAACTTGGAACGGTGCAGCGATGAGCGGTGCACTCCCAGTGGCGGCGGCGAGGTAAGTGCTGGTCAGAAAATATTGCGCGGTAGGCGGGACGACCGCGGGCGCCGCGAACGGGGT
>CAIKRN010000238.1 GCA_903829855.1 uncultured Opitutia bacterium | reverse complement strand
GGGCTTGGACCAAGTGGCGCCTTCGTCCTTCGAGATGGAGATCACCAGGTCGTTGCCCGCTTGGTCAGTGGGTTTGTCGCGCCCTTCGGCGAGGGCCAGCAGCGTGCCTTTCTGCGTGCGTAGCAGCGAAGGGATGCGCACCGAGGGATGTGACAGGTTTTGCTTGGCTTCGAAGACGACGACATCCTTGCCGTCTGCGGCGAAGGCCGGGAGGCAGAGGACGCAGAGGAGGAGTGCGAGGCGCATGGTCAGAAGTTCCAGGTGAAGAAGCCGAGCGCCTCGAGTTCGCCGATCATCTTCTTGGTCTCGGCGGCGTCAGGGTTGCCGTTGGGCAGGCGGGCGGGCCCGAGCGGCACACCGAGGTGGCCCATCAAGGCTTTGGCGGCGCCCATGTAGCCGCGTTTGGCGAGGATATCGACGACGGGCTGGACCTTCGCCTGTTCGGCTTCGGCTTGGGCGGCGTCGCCTTTGCCGTGCGCGGCGATGGCGCGCAAGAGGGGGCCGGGGTTGAAGTTGTAGGTGCTGCCGACGCCGGCGGTAGCGCCGGCGCGAAGCGCGGCGAGGAAGCGTTCGTCGACGCCAAAAGGCAGATCGAAGCGGCCACCTTCCAGCACTTGGGCCCGACGCATCGCCTCGAGGTCAGGGTTAGAATACTTCACGCCGGAGAGGTTAGGGATAACGGGTGAAGCCGCCTTCAAGAAATCGTCAACCGGGAAGCCGCTGATGCCTGTCATCCCGGGGATGTCGTAATAATAGAACGGCGTGCGCGGCGCGGCCTTGGCCACCATCGCGCAACTCGCCACCAGATCGGCCAGCGTGCGCGGCTTGAAGTAGGACGGCGCGATCATCGACACCGCCTTGGCCCGGTTCTTCTCCGCGTGGGCGGCCAACTGAGCGGCCTCGGTGAGGCAGTTCGCGCCGACGTGCACGACGACGTCGATGCCGGTCGCGGGGCCGACCTCGGCCCAGCGGTCGTTGAGTGCGGCGCGTTCGCTCGCGGTCAACGAGCTGCTTTCGCCGGTGGTGCCGCCGATGAAGACGGACGTGATGCCGTGCCCGCGGAGGAAGGCGGCCTGCTGCTCGACAACGGCTAGGTTCAGCGAGCCGTCAGCATGGAAAGGGGTGTGGGTGGCCGTGCAGAGGCCGGAGAATTTGAAGGAGGGCATGTTCAGGAAAGGTTGGACTCGCGCGGACGGATGCAGAGCGCGATGAAGATGGAAAGCAAGGCGATGCCGGCGAAGACGCCGAAGATGGCGTTCAGCGGCATGTGCCGGTCGCGCAGGGCGCCGAAGATCCAGTCGGCGAAGCCGCCGCAGCTGATGCTCACGAAGTTCATCAGGCCGTAGCCGGTGGCCCGATGCTGCGGCCCGACCAGCTGGCAGAGGATCGGCATGCTGTTGCAATCGAAGAACCCCCAGCCGAGGCCGAAGATGATCAGGAAGAGCACGGCCACGCCCAACGTCGTCGCGTTGCCGACACCGAACAGCGCGGGTAGGAGGAGGAAGGTGCCGATTGCGCTGACAAAGATACGGCCACGGATGTTCGTCCGCATCCACCGGTCGGCGAGCCAGCCGCCGAGCACCGCGCCGACGATGGCGGCGAGTTGCCAATAAAGGACCGCGGAGACGCCAGCCTTTCCTTGGCCAAGGTCAAAGCGTTCGCGGAGAATATCAGGCATCCAGTCGCGTACGATCCAGGCCGCCATGGCCGGCAATGTGAAGTACAGGATCAGGAGCAGGAAGTTCGGGTTGCCGAGTAGCGTTCGGGCGGTCGAACCAGCGGCCGGCTTAGGCTCGTCATCGTTCGACGCTGGTCGGTTGCGAAGGAACAGGAAGAGCGGGACGGAATAGGCGATACCGAGCAGGCCGCACCACGCGAAGGCGCCGCGCCAGCCGAGTTCGGGGTTGTCCGCCGCGTACCCCGCGAAGCCACCGATAATCACGCCGGCATAGATGCCCATTTGGTGGAGGCCGACCGCACGGGAGCGGGTCGGGCCGAGGTGATAGTCGGCGATCAGCGCCAATGCGGCAGGGATATAGAAGGCTTCGCTGATTCCCATGATGGCGCGCGTCCAGAGCAACTGGTCGTAGCTATGGACCAGACCCGTGGCCCACGTGATTGCCGACCACGTGAAGAGGCTGAAGCAGATAACGTGTCGTCGGCTGACCCGGTCGGCGAGGTAGCCCCCGATCGGGCTGAAGATCGCGTAGACCCATTTGAACGAACCAAGGATCAGACCCCACTGCGCCTTGGTCTGGATGTCCGGGAGGTCACCGATCATGGACGACTTCATCGTCGCGAGCATCTGCCGGTCGAGGTAGTTGAGTAATGCTACCGGGATGAGCAGCATGACGACAAGCCAGGCCGTGCGCGAAGCGGAGCGGGTCTCGTTCATCGGTATTTGGCCGGGATGGGCCAGCGGGTAAGCTTAGGGGTACGGACGCCAGGTCGCATTTCGCCGCTCACGGTGACGAGGTCGTCGCCGAGTCGGAGGAGCGGAGCCACGGCCACGGGGTGCGGCCACTCGCCGAGGTCGGTCACCTCGAGGGTCTCGAGGTCCATGACGAGGATACGCCGTGCCAGCCCCGTGTGCGTCTCGTAAGGATGACCGTATTGCGTGCCGTCGTCGCCCCCGACGAAAAAGAGGTGCGTCTGCGTCAGCACGCCGGGACCAGCGGTGCCGGCGAGTTTGTTCGGTAGCCCGTGGAAGCGGTTGCCTTCGCCGTCGGTCGATTGGTAGGCGAGGTTCTCGTGGTAGCTGCGGAATGGCTTACCGTCCTTCTCCGTCAGCGAGCAGCCACCGCCCCAGACGAGTTTGCGCAGCCCCGCACCCACGAGCGGGATGATGCGTCCGTAGCTCGGGTCGGCATCGGTCGTGCGCCAAGGTTTATCAGGATCGTCGAGGTCGAGCGAAGTCAGCGTGGGGATGGCGGCGGTGTCGTCAGGCCGGGCGATACCGCCGATGACGATCAGGTGTCCGTTAGCCGAGGTGAAGCCGGCGTAGGCGCGCGGGCGGGTCATGCTTTCCGCGAAGCGCGTGACCTTGCCGTCTAGACCCACGAGCCAGACGTCCGCACGGTGGCCATCGGCCGAAGCTCCGCCGGCGATGACGAGTCCGTCGCGCTTCGGCGTCGGGCAGAAAGCCGCGCCGACGAGTCCTTCGGGGAGATCGCCGATCTTATGCCAACTCCAGACGCCGTCCTTACGCGCGAGCTTGAGGATGTCCTTGTGGTATTTCCGCTGGCCGCCTTGCCACGGCATCTTGTCTGGGAAGTTGGTGCCGCCTGCGGCTACAATAATCTCGCTGCCGTCGGCTTCGCGCAGGACCGCCGCCATCATGCCGGCGCGGCCGAGCGGGTCGGGTAAATCCGGCAACGGCTCGCCCTGCGCGCAGGCGAGCGCCGCCGCGAAGAGGCCGAGCAATGGGGTGAGGCGGAGCATGACGCCAGGGTGGGACTTTTGTAGTCCCCTTCCGGCGACCTGCCAGCCCCAACCTTATTCCGCCCGCAGGAGCCAGCCTTCGGTGGAGCGCACGAATGGACGGAGCTCGCCGTTTGATACAGCGAAGCCACCTGACCACTTCGCACAGCCCGTCGAAAGGACGGCCGAGGAGCCTTCTTCGGCTTCGGACCACGCGTCTTTTACTTTATCGTAGGAAAGAACGGACTTCGAGTAACCTGGGTGCTTGGGGGCCTCGACCTTGCCGGCGATCTTACCATCGTCGCCTCCGAGGATTAAAATATTGTCATCGATAACTGGGCAGGGCGATGGTGCGGCCGCCAGCGGATGCGGCATCGGCGCCAGGCGTCGCCACTCCTTACCTAGGGTGAAAGCGTGGCAGTCAGATAAGTATTCGCGATCGACGCCTTTGGCGCCCGGGCTCAAGGCCACTCCCCCGAATAGGAAAAAGGTATCCTTGGTGCCAGCTGACTGGGCGAGCATTCGTCCGGAGCCAGCACAGAGCGGGAGTTCCTTCCAGCCAGCATTGAGATTAGCGAGATCGATCGCGTAGGCCGTCGAGGAGGCCGCGGTCGCGTCCGGGCGTTCGGTGCCGCCGGCGACGATTACCTTGCTGCCCACGAGTGCACCCGTGGCGTAGGCCAGCGGTCGAGGGAGGAAGGGAAAGGGGCGAACTTTCAACTCGCCGTCCTCGATCGCTAGAGTGTAGCAGTCGGCGTAGTGACGATGAGAGTCGGCCCCGCCGATCATGAGCAGGCCCTGGCGGATGGAAACGCTGACGCCATAGCCACAGGGGCGAGGCAGTTTGCCGACGCTGGCCCACTTCTTGGAGCGGGTGCTAGTCAGGGAAAAGACTTCATCGTGCCAGACTTTGACGCCGCCCTCCCATGCATGCTTCGCTGGGTAATTGGAGCCGCCGCCGCAGAGGAGGAGGTCGCCGGAGGTGCCGAGGAAGGCTCCGCCGAAGCCGGGAGCATTGGGAGTTTCAGGAAGTCGTGACCAGCGCATGGTTTTGTGAGTTCAATAGGAAGACAGGCTGCAAGGGGGTGTCCAGAGATTAGGCGTGGCTGGGCTGAATGTCGTCCGGAGCCCCGCTAATCAGAGCTTTTATGCGTCATGTGGTGCCCGTGCGGGCGGCAGGGAGGGTTTGGTGGCCCGAGGATTTGTTTGACAGAGCCACCCCGACCTTGCCTTGATTGGACTCCTTTCGCACTGCCTGGTAGCTCAGCGGTAGAGCAGGTGACTGTTAATCACTTGGTCGTAGGTTCGATCCCTACCCAGGCAGCCAGAAAGGGTCTCTTTCCACCTCCCGGTCTTCCGGGGGCGGGTTTGCAACCTTCTCCTTGACCATCGGAGAGGTTGCGGGAGGATGCATCTACTATGGGCCAACAGAGCAATAAAGTCATCAAGCGTCGCCGTCGCCGCGCCTACCTCGAGCGCAAGAAGGACCGCATCAAGGCCGCCCGCGTTGCCGCGAGCAAAAAGAAGGCCAAGAAGTGAACTGGGCGACGGGTAAGGCCTCTCTGCAGGCCGCGCTCGTCGCGCTGGTCTTGTTGGGTTGCGGGACTCCGCCTCCTTCGGGGGTCGAGGTTCCCGGGATTTCTTATGTCAACGAAAGGCGCCGAAGCGAAGCCGATGTGGCCCGGGCTTCGGAAGCTTTCCACGCCAAGGAGCATCATGGCGACGATGTGGTTTTCCGCACGGAGGAGAATGTCCGTCCGGGTTATTATTTCTTCGTCAAACTAGACATCGTGCCTCCGGCTGATGGACGTCTCGTTCTGGAAGTGGTCCGCACAGAAAACGTCGCCCCCGAGCGCTACGACTTTGCGGTCAATCTCAAGCCAGGCTTTCCCTTCGGCGAATTTATCATTGGTCTCACAGGTAAGCAGTCGGGCGCAGCTAACTGGCGGCCGGTTGCTTGGCGTGTTTCCGTGGTAGATGGCAAGGGGCGTTATCTCGCCTCTCGCCACAGTTTCCTGTGGGGGACTCCGCTCGACCTCGAGCGCCGTTGATGCGATGGAGTCCCCGGGCTGGACTCCATGGCGACCGTTGCGGTTAGCGGCTAATCTTCCGGCGGGTACGTTTGCCGAGCAACTTGATGGTGGGCAGAGTTTTCGTTGGCATAAACAGGCTGACGAAAGTTGGACGGGTGTGTTCGGCCGGACTGTCGCAGCGCTTCGCCCAGCGACATCGGGTGTTGAATGGCGGGGAATGGTCGGGGCGGTTTCGGCGGAGCCGGCATTATTGGCTTACCTTGATGCTGCCGGCGCCCAGGCGCATTTGGTCGAGCACTTGCCATGGAGATCTGACCCGGTACTTCGCGCCGCCATCGAAATTTACCCCGGGCTGCGAATTTTGCGCCAAGACCCGCAGGAGGCGCTCTTGGGTTTTCTGTGCAGTTCCAACAAACGCATTTTACAGATTCGCGCAATGGTCGCGGCCATGGCGGATAAACTGGGTGAGTCGCTGGGTGGCGGCTTTCGTGCGCTGCCCAATTGGCGAACGCTGGCTTCGGCGGATGATTCCCTTCTTCGCGCGTGCGCCTTGGGTTACCGGGCGGCTTACGTGCGCGGCACGGCGAAGCGATTACAGGACCGTCCGCATTGGGCAGAAGAATTCCAAGCCCTGCCGACATCAGCACTGATGGCGGAGTTGCAATTGCTTCCTGGCGTTGGTCCAAAGGTGGCCGCCTGCGTCGCACTGTTTGGCTTCGGCCGGCTGGAAAGTTTTCCTGTCGATACTTGGGTCGTCCAGGCCCTTGGATCTGCTTACGGCCTTAAGGGGTGGAAGCCCGCACAGCTCGAGCAGTTCGGTTGTGCCCATTTTGGCGAGGGCGCTGGACTGGCTCAGCAGTATCTCTTTTCCGCTGCTCGCGCGGGCCTTTTACGGCAGGCTAGCGGGCCGACGGAGTTACCCCAAGGTCCACGCCCCAAACCTCGCGGATGACGGCCGGCGTGAGGGTTTCTGTTGGGGTTCCTTCGGCGATTAACCGACCTTCTGCTAGCACCAAGACACGATCGCAAGCCCGGGCGAGCTCCATGTCATGGGTCGCGATGACGCAGGCGGCGCCGGCTTGGGCGAGTGCTTTGACGGCGCTGCGGACGGCGGCCTGACGGTGAAAGTCGAGGGAGTCGGTGGGCTCGTCGAGTAGGACGGCGCAGCCGAACGGCTCTGCGAGCTGGCTGAGGGCGAAAGCGAGGTGGACTGCTTTCTGCTCTCCGCCTGAAAGTTCCCAGATCCGACGATGGATGGCTTCCTCTAGGCTGAGTTTTACCAACCAATCGATAAATGCTTCCGACTGACCAGAGATGCGGGCCAAGTCATGTAGGGGATAATTCCAAGCGCAAGTCGGTCGTTGTGCACAGTAAATCCGGGTCGCCATCGCGCCTGCCGCCGAGATTTTGGCTGGATCGATGCCGGCGATCGTGAGTTCGCCATCATGACGTGCGGCAAGCCCTGCGATCGTGCGAAGTAGCGTGGTCTTGCCTGCGCCATTCGGTCCGACGATGGCCGTGGTGGTGCCGCCGCTGGCGATCAGCGAAATACCATCGATGACGCGCCTGCCGCCGAGCTCGACTCCTAAGCCGAGGGCCTTGATGACCAGTGGCTCACCCATGGCGGCTTCTGGCTATCCAGATGAAGATAGGTGCGCCTAGGACGGCCGTCACCGCAGCGGCGGAGAGCGGTGCTTGGGGCCAAAGACCTCGCCCGAGGGTGTCAGCTCCGAGTAGGAGTAACGCACCGAGTAGTCCGGAGAAAGGCAGCACAAGCGCATGCCGTGGCCCGACTAAAGCGCGGGCGAGATGCGGTGCGAGGAGCCCGATGAAAGCCACCTGTCCGACGAGACAGGTGGCCGCGGCCGCTGCGAGTGCCGTGAGTAGTATCGCGCGGCGTTGCAAGGAGGGAACGTCGCAGCCAAAGCCGCGAGCCGCATCTTCGCCGAACGAAAGGAGGTCAAGCGGTCGGGCCAACAGCAGGAGCAGGAGTGCGGCGAGCAGGCAGAGCAAAGACGGTAGCCAGGTGAGTTCGATCGTGGCCATACCTAGCCAGTCTCCGTACGCACCGTTCGTGAGAAGCTCCCGGGACTCCCCGCTACGTGCGGCAATCACGAGCGTTCCCGCAGCGGTAAAGGCATTGAGACCTAAGCCCGTGAGAAGTAGGCGGGCGCTGGAGCCGCGGCCCCCGATGGTTACGAGCAGGATGGAGACCGCTAAAGCTCCGCCGAAAGCCGCCGCCGGGATGAGCCACGATTTTTGCCAAGCGATGTCTGGGGCGAGTCCAAGGAGGATCGCGATACCGAAGAGGGCGCCACCAAAGACGCCGGTAAGTCCTGGGTCAGCTAAGGGATTACGGAAGACGCCTTGTTGGGCTCCGCCGCCGATACCAAGCGCGAGGCCTGCAGCGAGTGCGGCGAGGACGCGGGGTGCACGGAGAAGTAGGAGGCTATTGCTATCGCCCCAGCCGAAGCCCTTGGGTCCAGTCGCCAGCGCGCTGGCGATGACCGCGGCCAGAATCAGCGTAATAAGAATGAACGCGAAAGCTCGGCTCTTCATTTGCCCAGTTCCCGGAGCAAATCACTGAGCGGATTGCGCTTCTTTGCCGCGGGTGGAGTCGTCGTCGAAGGCTGGTTAGAGGCGGGCGGGGTGGCTTGGGTGGGGAGGGCGCTGGATTTAATCCCGTTGATGGCCTGCTGGAGTTTCTCCGACAGGTCCGTCTTCACGTTATTGATGGAGCCGGTGATCTTGATGCCTGGGCCGTCTGTCATTCCGTCAACTTTGGAGGGAGTGGTGCCGTAGCCAAGGGCGTTGAAGAAGTTGGCGAATTCGCCCGCCCCGCGTAATTGTGCGTCGACGACCATCGGCCAGTCGGTGAACGCGGCTTTGGAGTCGATGCTGATGCCGCCTTTGGCGGATAGGTGTAGCGTCTGGTTGCGCACGTCAGCTTGATCAAGTTTGATTGTGCCCGTGGCGAGCCTAGAAGCCTTAACGGTCACGGTGTCGTAATTAAAATCGGCGAGCGCGTTCTGAAGTTTTCCGGCCGCAGCGACGGCGGCACCAATCTTCGCTACCTTTGGGTTATTACTGGCTCCGCCAATCAGCATGGCTCCTAGTCCCAGTACTTGACCTAGGCTTCCGGCGCTACCGGCGGTCAGTGCGGCACCACTATTCTTATCGCCAAAGGCGCGGATGCGGCCGCCCTCTGAGCGTAGTTCGGAGTCAATTTGGAGCTTCGAGATTAATTCACCGGGAGTTCCGCACACACTGGTGAGCGTCGCGGTCACGGCAGCTTTACCTTGGAGGAATTCTTTGATGGAGGGCACGGCTTTAGCAACGGCGCCAATTTCAAACTGTTTCAGCCCAACGGTGGCGGAGAGTGAATAGGGTCCGTTATTGAGTGTAGGCACGAAGGCGAGTTGGCCGCGCCCGCTGAGATCACCTTCGGCAAGTTTGCCGGAGAGTTGGGTCAGTCGCAGGGTTTTGGCGTCCGCCTCGGCGTGTATGATCACCTTCTGGGCCACGATGCCATAAGCGGTGGCATTATTAATAGAGAGTTGCAGGGTGCCCGTCTGATTCTGCCAGAAGGGTGTCTTATCGGGCTTTGGCGTCGGCAGGGTTTTGACTTCTTCGACGGGCTCGGCGTTCTTCGGGAGCAATGCGAGTACGTCATCAACGTCGACGTTATCAATGGTCACGACGCCCTGCCAATCGGTCTTCGGGCCAGAGTTAGCCTGTGTCACTGTGAACTTTCCCGCGCTGGTGTTATTGGCCTTGAGGAGGAATGATCCCTCGGCCGAAAGTCCCTTGGCGGTTGGCGTATATTTACCGTTTACTTGGGCTTGCTTGATGCGGCCATCGCTTTGGCGGAGGCCCACGTCGACGACGTTCAGGGACACGACGATTTCGCCGGACGCGGCGTAATCGGCGGTAGCGCTATATTGTCCGCCGCTGACGATATTCAGGGGGCCGGCAAAAGGCTGACTCGCGAGTTCGCCGAGATCGCCTTCCAACTTAAGGGTCGTCGCACCTAAGCCGTTGGGTGCGAGCCCGAGCGAGATATTGCCAGCTGCCAGGGTGCGGCCATGGCTACGGAGGTTGGCCTGATTGAAGGCGATGACCGTAGTCTTGTCGCCAACAAGGAGATCGAGGCTGGCGGAAAGGTCACAATCTTTCACCCAAAGTTTACCCTGCCAATTTACGCTCGTGCCCACGAAGGCGAGTGGGGCTCCGTCTGTGCGAACAAACAGTCCATCGCCTTTAAATCCAGCCACGAGATCGGCGCGGTTGAGATTGCCGGTGACTTTTAACCCCGGAACAACCGCCGCCAGAGATTCCAATGGCAGGTTGGAGGCTGAAGCTTCGACCAACACTCCGGTAGGCTTGGCCCCCCCGATTTCAAAGCGCTGGCGCAACTTTAAGGCGAGTAGGTTGGTGCCTGTTCGGAAGATTTTGGCGTCGGCTGAGTTGACGATGGGATTTTTCCCGGCGGCGCAATCCACGGTGCCGCGAGCGGAGATGCGGATGCCTTTAAGCTTATCCACGGGCAGGTCGCCCCAGTTGGGCTGCGATGCCAGCTCCACAATGCCGAGGTCGATATTGGCTGTGGCAGACCACGCGCCATTGACGCCGGGTTTTAAAGTCGCTTCGCCGGTGGCAATATTACCAGCGGTGCAGCTGACCGTGAAAGGCCCCACGGTGATGGCGCCGTTCTCGGATTTAAGCGGGACCTCTGCATCGATGGCCTGAACTAGCACTTTGCCGCCCCGCTCAATCGTCAGGCCCTTGAAGCTATGTGTACGGATGCTCGCGACCGTGGCTTGGCCGCCCGCGAAAGAGACGGCTGCTTCCCCGGTCCATTTGCCGGCGGTGGGCTTGATGTCGGCCATCGCAAGAAAAGGCGTGAGGGCGACTAGGTCGGCGTCATTCGCAATGACGGAGAGGGAAGCTCCTGAAGAATCGTCCGGAAGGAGTCCGCCCTTCCAGTTGAGAGGCTTGGGCATCCGGATGCTGATGCCGTTGCCGGTCACGGCCAGATGGTTGAGGGAGCGGCTGACGTCGGAGCCGGCGGCGTCTGCCTTGATATTCCATTCAGAAGAATGTCCGCTGACCTTATCCGAGAATTTACCCAAAAGGTCGATGGCGACCTGCCAGTTAGCGGCCTCAAGTGCGCTGGAAAGCTTCCCCGTGAGTCGCACATTAGGTAACTGCTGACTCAGGAGGGCGAAGTGGGTTGGGTCGATATCAAGCTGCGCCGCAAGGGTGGTGCGGCCTTTGTCCCTGGTGCCGCTGAAGGTTACGGCCGGCAGGTTGGTTGAATCGCTGAGCGAACCCTTGAAGGCGAGGGCGTTGCTGGCGGCCGGATGATCCGCAGCCAGCTTCAGGCTCAAGGTTCCGGCGGCCGCCGGGTGGTTATCTTTAGCGACTAAATTAAGGTCGAGGGACGAGAGGTCGCGGCTGAGATTTTCAATATCAAGTCCCGCCGCACCTGGGGGGCGACTGAAGGCGGCCTGGACTTTTCCGGTTAAACGAATGTCTGGGAGTTGGGGGCCGACGATACCGAGGTGGGTCGGGCTCAGGTCGAGCTGTGCACCGAAGTTGGTGCGGCCTTTATTGAAAGTGAGGCTGAGGCTTGCCGAGCCAGCGGCTAGCGGGCTGTGATCCTTGGCGGCAAGATCGAGGCTGAGGGACGAAAGGTCACGGCTAAGATTTTCAATATCAATCCCCGCTCCGCCGAGGGGTCGGCTGAACTCAGCTTTCAGGATGACTTCACCGCGTGGGTCAGTCTGTTGTTTGCCGGACGTGAAGCCTGGCCAGGCAATTCCGGCCCGCAGGTCAGCCTTTCCATCGGACACAAATTCATCCCCTTGGACGTTGAAGCGAAGCAGGGTGCCGTCTTCTAGTTTGACCCGACCTGATACGGCGTATGGTCCTAATGCAAACGGTGGCAGGAGGGATTTATTTGCGGCGGCTGGCACGGCGATGGCCGGAGTCGATGGCTTCTTGCGATTACTCAAATCGATGTCGACGCCTTTGACTTCAAGGCTGGGGAGTGCGTAGGTTCCGCGGATGATGGCGAAGAGGCGAGCCTCACCCTTGAGGCTGCTTGCGGCGAAATGCGTGCCATCTTCAAGCGTGAGATCGATACCTTCGGCGGAGAAAGTGCCATCCAAGGAGGCTTCAATCCGTGTGATGGTTCCCTTGATTTTGGCATCGGCGAGGAGCCCCCTTACGCGTTCACCGAGAGGCCCTGGGCTAAGTTGCGATTCAACCCAGAAGAGTGTGGCGCCGATGACGAGGGTGAGAATGCCAAGGGTCCAGAGGGAGATACGGAGAAAGCGGGACATGGGGACAGCAACTCATCTTGAGGGAGGCTACCGGACGGGCAACAAAAAGCCCGGCAGAATTGCTTCTGCCGGGCTGGATATAGTCCTTATAGTAGGCGTTAAGCCTGCGGAGGCTGGCCGCCCTGAGGGGGCTGTGGCTTGGAGGCCTGGCCGTCGGCGCGCTTGCGACGAAGGTAGACGGGCTTGATGACCTCATCCGCCTCGCAGAGCTCGGCGCTGAATTCGCCCATGGCGGACATCTTCGTCTGGCTCATCATGCGGCTGCGACCATAGCGCATCGCTTTCATCGCCATGATGGCGTCTTCGTCGAGAAGCTCCTTAAGGTATTCGATCTTTTGCTTGGCCCAGTTGGAAAGGTCGCTGCGTAACAAGAGGGCCGCGAGTTCCGTCTTCGCCTCGGAGAGTTTGCCACTCCGGACCAGGTGCTCGATGGCTTCAATCTTCTCTGCGGTAATCGCTTCGCCCACCGCCGCCGCCACATCGGCATCGACGGGAAGGGTGGAGTACGCGGCGAGGGCGACTTCCGGTAGCGAGATGAGCTCGGGCCCGAACTTGACGACTTCGCCCTCCTTGGTGATCGCCTCGAAGTTGACGGCGGCGAGCGCGTCAGCCTTGGCGAGGGCGCCGACCTTCAGTTCGATGACGGCGACGAGCGAAGCGTCCCAAGGCAGTGTGCCGAGCTTGCGACTGCGGGCGATGCCGTTCTCGAGGAGCTCTCCGACTAGGCGGGCTTGGACATCACTGCCACCCTGCACGCTGACCTTAACCTGACGCAGGAATGAATGGGAGATAATGGCGAATTGTTCTTCGAACGCCTCGTCGAGGTCGTCGGCCGTCTGGCCGAAGTTGGCGACGCCTTCGCCCGCGGTGGCCATGCCCGTCATCAGCGATTCATTGAAGCCGTGGCCGAGGCCGACGGTCGAGGTCGTGATGCCGGCGCCCGCGGCCTTGGCGACCTGGCTGAAGATCTCCGATTCAACGACGAGGCCCTGATTCGCCTGACCATCGC
>CAIKRN010000237.1 GCA_903829855.1 uncultured Opitutia bacterium | reverse complement strand
GTGAGCACGCCCGGACCGGCCTTCGTGATTCCCCCGCCGACACTGGAGACGATGCTGCTGAAAGTAACCGCGGAGTTAAGGGTGAGCGTGCGCACCGAACCGCCAAGGTCCACCAGACCCGTGAACGTCAGGGCACCCGTGTTGACGGCGTCGCCGAGCGTCGGGCTGGCTTGGAACGTCAAGCTGTTCGGCAAAATGTAGGCCGTCGTGGAAGCGGAGGAGAGCGCCCCGGCGCCCGAGAGGATGAGGTTCGCCGGGCTGAGGTAGTTAATCGTCTGCGACCCCGGATTGGGCGTCGTGATGTTCAAGTTAATCGTGAACGACGAACCCGAAAGGACCTGCGTGACATAGGAACCTAAGGGAATGTTCGTCCCCGAAATCGGCATGCCGACAAACATCGTCGCGGTCGAAGCAATCCCCGTGATGATGTTGGAACCCTGGGTAAGGACGCCCGTCCCGTAACTGAGAATCGGTCCGCTCCCGAAGGCATGGCTATTGCCGACCTGGACCACACCCTGATTAATCGTCGAGCCACCTGTGTAAGTATTATATCCCGACAGGATAATGGTCGTACCAGAAACCTTATTGAAAGCCCCCGTGCCGACCAGCGGGGCGGAAATTGTCCCGTTATTGGCGATAACTTTACTGACATCAATCGAACCACTCGAGAGGGCCGCCAATTCCCCACCACCCACCGTCACAGTCCCTATGTAGTAACTATCCGCGGGCGGAGGATAAATCGTCTGGATATTCTGTGACCCGAGGTCGAGCATCCCGCCGGAGAGGGTGACTGAGCCCGTGCCGAGGGGCGTATAACCCGATTCCACGCGGAGCTTACCGGCGGTGATCGTCGTGCCGCCCGCATAAGTGTTGGTCCCCTGCACCACCCAGGACCCCGGGCCGTTCTTGACCAGCGAAGTCAGCCCCGAGCTCGCGACCGCATCGGGAATGACGAAGGCCAGTATATTTCGGTCCGTATTAGAACCCGTCAAGGTCAGCGTCCGGCCCGTCGTCCCAGACATCGAAAGCGGGGCATAACCTAAGAACTGCAGCGATGTACCGGTCGTCCCAGAAGCATCAATCGTCCCGCCGCCCGCCGCAATCGTGAAGAGGTGGTCCGTCACGCTCGCGGTGCCACCGGAACCCTCGAACCGCAACGTGCCCATGGTGGTCGGCCCGCCGAGGACGAGGTTGGGTGCATAGCCGGAATCCGAGGCACCGAGTGCGCTGGGCTTACCGCTTAAGCCTACGCTCGTGATAATCAGCGTACCATTGAGAACCTGCACTGGCCCCGCGAAAGTATTGAGGCCCGTGAGTTTCCAGACGCCCGTGCCGTCCTTGGTGACCCCGGTGTTATTCAGGAAGAAATCCCCGCCCGTGAAGGTCGACACGCCGTTATCCGGAATGATCGGCGCGAAAATATTCGGGTTCGCGACGGTGCCCCCGGCCCCCATCAACGTCAGCGTGCGTGGGGTAATATCCAACGCGCCAGGATTACCCAGCGTCCCTATGCCCGTGAACTGCAAAGCCTTGGTGAGATCTGGCAGCGTCGCAACCACGGGCGAGGCGTCGATCGTCGTATTCCCCGCCGTGGCAAAAGTGAAAAGTCGGTCGGTGACATCATTCGTGCCCGCCACGCCATCGCCCAGCCATTTCAACGTCGCCCCGGTGTTCATCACCAGATTCGTCGCCAGATTCGTCGCGGCCCCGAGGGAGCTCGCCACGCCGCCGAGAGCGAGTTTGGTGACCTGCACCGTGCCGTTGGTAATGGTCAACGGACCCGTGAAACTATTGGCCTGATTGAGCAGTTGAACGCCGCCGGACCCAGAGCCGGCAATCGTCAAAGCCTCGCTCCCCAAAACAATACCATTCACGACGAGTCCGTTCGTGCTATTGATGGTCCAGGTCTGCGGGGCGCCGAGGGCCAGCCCGATATTCGCGCTCACCGTCGTGATCCCGACTCCGCCGCCGAGGGTGATTCCCCCCGAGCCGAGCATGATGACCGGTCCCGACGACGAAGTCAGCGTGAACGTACCCGAATTAAATATCAGTCCCGCCACGCTGAAGGGGGTACCGCTCATCAACGTGACTGTGCCGGAAGTACCCGTGAAATAGGCCGTATCAGCCGACGTGAAGGTGTAGGGGGCCGCCGCCGATCCGCCCGCATACGTATTCGTGACCCCGGCGTTATACCAAACCGCCGAAGTCGTATCCCAATTTCCCGTACCGCCCGTACCGGCCGCGGCGCTATTCACATCCCAGAAAATATTGGCCGCGGCAGCCTCTGGGGCGGGGCCCACCAACATCATCGCCGCAGCCATCAGCGTGGCGCAACGGAGGGGGGAAGTGAACTTACGGGGAACCATGAAAAGTGGGTAAAAGGTCGGCCTGACGAAAAACGCCAAGACCAGTGCTAGGGGCATCCTTAAATTTACCGTTTCAGAGGGGATTGCCAACCGCTTTCGGTGCGAAAAACGCCAATCAAGGGGTTCTACCGCGGTTATGACATTCGGGAACCCGTCGTCGGTGAATCTGCGTCTAAATGACTGATTAAGTGTTTAAAAGCAATTATATGATTGAATTATTTCGAATAACGCCCGACCTCGGTCGTAATCTTAGAAAATGGATTTTTGAAATATTTTTACAAATAGCCTCCGGATCGCCTTAGTCCCGTCAACTGCCGCTGGGCGGGACGCAGTCGCGCCCCACCCTCAGCCCCTAACTAATTTTCCGGTCTCTGGTTTTCCTTTGAGCGTAATGCCTTGGGTAGGGCGGATTGATGTCTTGAGGTAGGGCGGGTTGTCCCCAACCCGCCGTTGACCCGATCGAAAATAGAATCGGCGACGAACGTTGACCCGATCGAGGATAGAATCTCCCAGGGGGTGCGCACGTCTCTCGGCAAACGGACGGCTGAGGACAGCCGTCCCTACCTGGAGACAGAGGCACGGCCAGTGACAGGTTTCGATCCCTGGCCCCTGTCGCTTAAATCGACTACCGCCCGCTTAGCGAAAGAAAGGCCTCAAGGCGGCGAACCACTTAAGCGCAATTTTTTCCGCGCCCTGGGCGGTCGGATGGACCTTATCCATGATGGTGTCCTTCTGCGGATCAAAGCCGGTGTACTGGTCGACCAGCATCACAGGGGCGTCAGGGCGATGGAGCTCCCGCACAAGTAAGACCTCCGCCTGATTGAGTTCGGGGATGTAGCTATACTTCGGCAGCTTACCGCTCGGAATGACCATCGCGAGCAGCACGACGATGTGCGGGTTTTGTTTCCGTGCGGCTTCAATGATCGCGCGCTCGGCAATGATGATGCCAGCAACGGGTTTCTCCTCGGCGGAGTGATTATGCCCGCAGTGCAGGAGGAGAATATCGGGTTTCGCCTGCTTGAATTTCGATCCGAGAATCTTGACGAGATCCTCCGCGGTCTTGCCTCCATAGCCTTCGTGCAGCAGCGGGCCGGTCGGGCCTTCGGATTGCTGTGAGCCGACGAATTCAAATTTAAAACCAGCAGTGCGTAGTTTGAGTTCGAGCGGCAGCCGATAGGTCACGAAAGTCTTGCCACCCGCCGTGATGGAATCTCCTGCAGCCATGATGCGGAGAGGCTCGGCGGTGAAGCCGTCGGTAACCCCAAGGCAACCGAGTATCATGAGAATGATTGATTTCATTGGGATAAAATTGAGCTCCGCATCGATGGCTGAATTGAGGACTGCATCGAGGTCTGAATCGATAAGAAAACCCAGGCCCCACCCGTCTCGAAGGTAGGGACGGCTGTCCTCAGCCGTCCGTTCGCCGAGAGAGCTACGCACTTCGTGAGAGTTTCTATTCTCAATCGGGTCAACGGCGGGTTGGGGACAACCCGCCCTACCTCAAGACATCGTGGGAGCAGAACTCTCAGTCCTCCGTCATCTGCACTCGACTCAGCCATCACCCCTACCCCGGTCCCTGTCCCTGTCCCTAGTTAAAAAACTTCAACACCTGCTCGGCCAACATCGCCATGCCGAGGCCAGAGATGCCGATGAGGGTCTCGGTGATCGTCCAGGTGCGCAGGGTCTGTCCCACGGTGAGGCCGAGGCACTCCTTCACCATCCAGAAACCGCTGTCGTTGAGGTGCGAAAGGAAGAGCGACCCGCAACCAATCGAGATCACCATGAGCTCCGGACTGGTGCCTGGATGGGCGGCGAGTACGGGAGCAATGAAGCCTGAAGCCACGGTGATCGCCACCGTGGCAGAACCCGTGGCGACGCGGATAAAAGCTGAGACCAGCCAACCGTAAAGGAGCAGCGGTAAGCCCGCACTGGCGGCGAGTTCAGCGAGCTGCTTGTCCACGCCCGCCGTACGCATCACCAAGGCGAAGCCGCCACCGGCACCGACGAGGATCAGCGTCATGCCAATACCCGAGACGCTCTGCTCGGAGAATTTCAGAAGCTCAGCGGCCGAACGTCCGCAACGCTTACCGAAGGCCCACATGGCGAAAAGCACCGATAAAAGCAGGGCAATCACGGGGTTGCCAACGAAGGTGCCCACCTGACCCCAGGTCGTCTCCTTGGCTTTCAAGAGTTCCACCAATGTGCCGGTCAGCAAGAGCATCACGGGCAAAAGCACGGTGAAAATCGTCAGCCCAAAAGACGGCAAGGTCTGCCCAGCGGAGACGGAGGGCGTGAATTCGGGCGTGGCCACATCGACGCGCTTCACCGCCAACTTAGCGAAGAACGGTCCGGCGATGGCGGCGACGGGAATACCCAGCACGAGGGCCCACAGAATCACCTTACCCATATTTGCATGCAGGGCATCAATCGCAATGACGGGCCCAGGATGCGGAGGCATCAGGCCGTGCATGACGGAGAGGAACGACAACAACGGCAGGACGAGACGCAGGAACGGCTGGCCGGTTTCTTTGGCGAGCGTGATGACGATCGGCAGGATGAGCAACAAGCCGACGGCAAACCAGGTCGTCATACCCACGCACAACGCCAACAGAATAATGCAGAGGCCGATGCGCTCTGGTCCGAGCGCTCCGATAAACTGCTTGGCGAGCACGCCGGCCCCGCCTGATTCCGCGAGAAGTTTCCCGAAGACAACCCCGAGCACGATAATTGAACCGGTGCTGGCTAAGGTATTACCAAACCCAGTCTGGAAAGCCTTGAGCACATCGGCCATCGTGAGCACCCCCTGCGTGGCCACGACCATCGCGCCGAGCGCGAGGGAGCTCATCAATAAAGCGATGAACGGGTTGAGCTTCAGCCAGGTCACCAACAGGACCAGGACGGCGATGGCGAGCAGGGCGAAGATCATGGCGGAGAATTAGGGCTTCGGTGGGGCGACCGTGGCACGAGTAGCACCCGTGCTGATGCCCCCGTCAACCAACAAGGTCTGGCCGGTCACGTAGCGGCTCTCTTCCGAAGCCAAAAAGACCACCGGGCCGGCGAGGTCATCAGGGGCGCCGGGACGCTTCAAAGGAATGCGATCGCAAAGGTATTCAACCCACTCGCGGTTCTCGTAAAGGACAGCGTTCTGGGAGGTCTTAAACCAGCCAGGCGCGAGGCAGTTGACCGTGACGCCATGGCGACCCCAGTCATCGGCGAGGCTCATGGTGAGCTGTTTCACGCCACCGCGGCTGGCGCCATAAGGGGCGAGGCCAGCGTAACCCGCGACACAGGTCACGGAACCAATATTAACAATGCGACCGTAGCCGCGGCCGATCATGCCGGGGGCGACGGCCTGGGAGGTGAAGAAGGTGCCGCGGAGATTCGTATCGAGGACCATGTTCCAATCCTCCCACGTGACTTCGAGCGCAGGCTTGCGTGCATTACAGCCGGCGTTGTTGACCAAGATATCGATGCGACCCATCTGTTTTTCCACCGAAGCCACTGCGGCCTTAATGCTGTCGTGGTCACGGACGTCGAGATCAACGCCGCAGGTGCGCCGCCCGAGGGCCTCGATTTCCTTGCGAAACGGGGCGAGCTTGGACGCGTCGCGGCTGGACATCGCGATGTCGGCCCCGGCCTGCGCAAGCGCGCGGGCGAAGTATTGACCGAGGCCGCGACTGGTGCCGGTAATGAAGGCGACCTTGCCGGTGAGATCGAAGAAAGCCATGAGGGTGAAAAATTAAACCTGGGGGGCG
>CAIKRN010000236.1 GCA_903829855.1 uncultured Opitutia bacterium | reverse complement strand
GACCGGCGACGAGTTCGTCCCGGCGACGCGCATCAAGGGCACAGCTTTTATCCAGGACGGCGACTCGGTGCTGTTCTTCAACTTCCGCGGCGACCGCCCCCGCGAGATCACCCGCGCCTTCATCGACCCGGAATTCAAGGGATTTCCCCGCGCGAAGCTGCTCAAGATCTTCTACGCCACCCTCACCAACTACGAGAAGGGCCTCTGCCCGAACGTCGTCTTCGATAAGCCCGCCAAGATGGTCAACATCCTCGGCGAGTGGGTCGCCAAGCAGGGTATCGCGCAGTTCCGCACGGCGGAGACCGAGAAGTTCCCGCACGTGACCTTCTTCTTCAACGACTACCGCGAAGAAGCCTTCCCCGGCGAAGAGCGCGGCATGGCGCAGAGCCCGAAGGAAGTCTCCACCTATAACCAGAAGCCCGAGATGTCGGCTTCGCACGTCACCGAGATGGCCAAGGCCGCAATCCTTTCCGGCAAATACGGCCTCATCGTCGTCAACTACGCCAATCCTGACATGGTCGGCCACACTGGCGACCTCGCCGCGGTCTGCAAGGCCTGTGAAGCCGTCGACGCCGGCCTCGGCGTCCTCCTCGCCGCCATCGACCAGGTCGGGGGCAAGGCCCTCGTCACGGCCGACCACGGCAATGCGGACCAGATGTGGGAGCCGGAAGAGAACTGCGCCCACACGCGCCACACGCTCAGCCCCGTCGAGGTCGTCCTCTACGGCGCAGGCTGCAAGGCTCTCAAGACTCGCCCGACGGGTCGCCTCGCCGACGTCGCCCCGACCCTGCTCGCCCTCATGGGCCTGCCGAAGCCGGCCGAGATGACCGGCGAGTCGCTGATCGCTGGGTAAGCGTTAGGTAGGGGCGGCTCTCCGAGCCGTCCGTTCACTTTCAGATAAGAGGCGGGCTCGGAGAGCCCGCCCTACCTATGTGTATCGTGGTAGGGACGCCTCTCCGAGGCGTCCGCCCGTATGACGCCGTCATCCATTCCAGGTATGCGGCCAATCCTCGGGACGCTCGACGAGACCAGCACGAACTGGATTCATTCGGACATACTTGGCTTTTTCTTCAAACTCCTTCCTGGATCTTAAACGGTGATCAAAGAAATCACGCTGCCATGAAATGCCGAGATGACGAGCCCACCAACGCTTAAGCTGGGCGACCTCGTGCCGCATTCCTTTGGAGCGATTCCATTGCGCAATCAGGTGCAGGTGATCGGGCATCAAAGTGCAAAGGCGAACATAAAGCCTGCCTTCGGCCTGAGCCTGCGAAAGACTAGCCCTGATTCCACGGCTGACCTCATAGCGAGTCAGAATCGTCGAACAAGGGCGTTGGCAGCAGATTGTCACGAACCAGAGATCATCTGGATCCACCCAGGTCGGCACACCGTGAGGCAACTGCTTTCGGGTCGGCAACATGCCAAGACCTTACGCAGCCAGTGCGGGAGATTAAGTCCGTCAAACACCCAGAGCTTAGCTGGGGCGTTTCCCCAATTTGAAATCTCACGGCGGGCTCGGAGCGCCCGCCCTACCTAGACATCATAGTTAGGGACGCCTCTCCGAGGCGTCCGATTTACCTATTTGAGGCCCGTCGCGAAACTGATGCCAAGGGAATCGCCGACGGCGCGCACGATTTCGATTTCGGCGGGCTCGGCCTTACCGTCATTGAGCATGGCGACGCCGCACGCGCGGACGAACTTGCGTCGGTCGTAGATGCTCTGGCCAGCGATCACCCCCAAGGATTCATCGACCTTTTGCAGGTCTACCTGCTCGGCGGAAATAATGGTCGAACTCAGGCCGGGCAAGCCCAGCACACCCGCACCGAGTTGATAAGCCGCAGCCTGCGCCGCCGGGGCTTCGCTCGAGGTCTGCACGACCGCGGAGAGTACTAGCGCGTAAGCGGCGGCGAGGTCGCCGGGGCGGCTCTCGGGATTCTTCGCGGTGGAAAGGTAGCGGCGCATCGACGCCTGGATCAACAGGACCACGAGTCCATCCTCAGCCTGATAGCCGACCTGCTCAATGGCCTGCTTGAACTGAGCGACCTGCGTCGGCGAAAGCTGGCGCAATGCAGGCATGCAAAGATCCAGGAGGGGCACCCGATAACCTGCCGGCAAGTCTCGCAGGATTGGCTCGAGCCAAGCCGCGTCGCGGGACACCTCGCCACCGGCGAGCCCACGCGCCTGCTCGAGTTGCGCGGCGCGGAGTGCGGGATCGCGACGTAGAATTAGGCCGAGTACGAGGCCCATGGCGCTGACCGGGTCATCGGACGCGGCCCGCAATTCGGACGGAATCGTCCCATGAAAACCGACGGAGTCCTGAATCTGGAGGTCGGTCGGCAGCGAGCGAGTCGCGTTGGGAAAAGGCGGCGGAACGACCCTAACCCCGGGGGCAAATCCGGCCGTGGGCTCGTCTGCGACAACCTGCACCGGGACGACATCGGGGATGATGCCGTCGAAGGTCGGGTCGATGCGCTTGATCCGCTCTCCGATGGGTGGGTGGGTGGAGAAGAAGAACTCCATGAAGCCGCCCGAAGAGGCGAAGAAGAGGTGCTGCGACTCGAGGTCCGCATTCGAGCCGGTGCGCTTGGCGCCCGCCATCCCACCCACCTTCTTCAAAGCCGAAGCCAGCCCAAGCGGATTGCGCGTAAACTGCACCGACGAGGCGTCGGCGAGGTATTCGCGCTGCCGCGAAACCGAGGCTTGAATGATCTTAGCGAAGAGGATGCCGCCCGAGCCGATGAGCAGCACGGCGAGACCCGTCACGACCAGCGCGGCGGTCAGCGGAAGCGAATCCTTATCGCCATCCGAAGACTGCGCACCGACGCGCATGAAGATATAACCGAGCTGGGCCAGGGCCGTCAGTCCGGCCACCGCACCGATGATGCGGATGCTGATCGTCATATCGCCGTTACCGATGTGGCTGAATTCGTGGGCGATCACACCTTGCAACTCCTCGCGCGTCAGATTGACCAGCGCCCCGCGGGTCACCCCGATGGCGGCGTCCTGTGGGTTATTCCCCGCAGCGAATGCGTTGATGGTGCTATCGCCTTCGATGACATAGCACAACGGGACCGGCAAACCGGCCGCGAGGGCAATTTCCTGCACGACATTGAGGTAGCGGCGTTCGGCGAGGTCGATCGTGCTCGCACCGACCAAACGGCCACCCAGGCGCTCGGCGATGGCCCCGCCGCCCTTGG
>CAIKRN010000235.1 GCA_903829855.1 uncultured Opitutia bacterium | reverse complement strand
TGTCCGCTTAGATGCAGTCATCCCAAAGCAGGCTGGACTACGTCTACATCTGCGTTGTCGCAAGGGCTTGGAGTCGATTGTGGCCGATGAGGCACGCGAAGATGAAGCCCGGGGTGGCAAGTTCCGCGTCGTGGAAGTGCGGGGGTGTTTCGTCGTCGTCGAGCCGAAGGACGCGTTCACCTTGAACGAACTTTATCAGCTCCGCTGTTTCGATACCGCGGGCTTCTCACTGGCGTTCATTCGTCAGCCTGGTTCGCCCGAGGCGATGGACGTGTTGGCCAAGGCGATTGCCTCACCCCTCTGCGAGAAGCTGATGGCGGCCCTCACGCAGGGTGCATTGCGTTATCGCCTTAGTATGGTCGCCGAAGGCAATCACGATGCCGCCGTTGCCTCTGTGACGCAAAAGGCCTTTGCGCTAAACCCCAAAGTCTTGAACGACCCGCGGGAATCTCCCTGGTCGGTCGATGTTCATTTTGACGACCGAAGTGCACTCGTCGAACTTCGTCCGAGGGTCTCACCGAACCCCCGACTTTATTATCGTACCGATGCCGTGAATGCGGCGTCGCACCCGCCCTTGGCCGCATGTCTGGTCCGGGTTGCTGGTCGGCAGGATAAGGAAATCGTCTGGGATCCGTTCTGCGGTTCCGGTCTAGAACTCATTGAATCCGCTTTGGCGGGCGGGGTAGGGCAGGTCGTTGGCACGGATATCGATCCGGCCGCCATTGCTATCGCCGAGGCTAACTTTAAGGCCGCGAAACTCCCTGGCACTAAGGCCGCGTTCCATACGTGCGACTTCCGCGACATTGTGCGTATCCCCGAGCTCGATCGCGGTAAGGTCTCGCTCGTGATTTCCAATCCACCGCTCGGTCGCCGCGTCCGGGTGCCGAATATGCATGGACTCTTTACCGATCTCTTCAAGGTCGCCTCGGAAGTTCTCCGTCCGAACGGCCGCCTCGTCTTCGTGAACCCGCTGCGTCTCTCGTCTGTCGACCCGACCCTGCGCCTGGAGTCCAGCCGCACCGTCGATCTTGGCGGCTACGACTGTCGCCTCGAGGTGTATCGGAAGCGCTGAGCTTTTTCCCTATGCGAGCCATTGTTTCATTCAGTGCGCTCGTTTTAGTTTATCTCTGTGCGGGTTGTGCTGACTCTCACCCGGAATTAAAAGAGGCCCAAGCCCAGCTCACCGCAATCCGGCAGGCTGGGTTGCTGGGTTCTGATACTGTTCGCATTGCGTCGGTCCGGTTGATTCAGCCAGTCGCCACGCGCTGGGGACCCGCCGCTCAGCCATTCTGGTGGGCTGAACTTCGGGGGCCGGATGGTTCGGCCGGCTACCTTGCATGGCAGGAGGGTGGCCGTCGGAAGCTGCTGGATTTTTCTATCGAAGGAGTGAAAGCGATGACTTCACCCTCAGCCAAGGCGATCGGTGGGATCCCGTCTATTCAGCAATTCGCGATAGCCGGCGCAGACGGAGTTGCCGTGGCATCTGGCTGTGTGCCGACCGCTGGTGCTAGCCTCATCGCTTTCTGGTCGAGGGAATCTGGTCTCAATTGGCGGGGTGGCGCGGATGAGCATAGTTTGGTGTCCCGCGTGAGAGCACGATTACCAATGGTGGTGATTCCGGATCGCGAAGGCTATACGGATGGCAAGATGGCCTTGGCCGGCGCATTCTCGCAGGATCTCGCCTTGGCGATACAGCAAGATGCCGATGAGCGGAAGGTGAAGGTCGGGGTTGGTTTTGCGGAGTTTGATTTCCGGGTATTACGCCGTGAAATCGACGCCGATAGACCGGTGCTCTTGTCGTGCGTCGTGCTTGTGCCACGTAAGCCCGCGCTCGCCTGGGGGCATCAGGTCGTCGCTGTGGGTTGGGCAAAAATCGGCGAGGAAAGTTTCGTGGGTATCATCGATAATTTTTATACCCCTCGTTTATCGGGAACGGTCCGCTGGATTGCTGCTAGTGATTGCCAGACTGTCGTTTGGGTGCGCCCTGAGCGCTAAGGTAACGCAAGCAGCCCACGACCGGGTGGTCGCAGGCTAGTCCTTCTCAAATGGTGGAGGTGGTGGGAGTCGAACCCACGTCTTCCTACCCTTACGTCGTAACTTCTACATGCGTAGCTTCATCATTGATCTCGATCGCGTTTGGGGATGAGCACCCGT
>CAIKRN010000234.1 GCA_903829855.1 uncultured Opitutia bacterium | reverse complement strand
TTCCCTGAACCCAAGCCCGGCCTCGCCGGCAAAGATGAAATCAAAGTCATGTATGACCTGATTGTCGCTGCCCTGCAGACCGACAGCACACGCGTACTCACCTATCGCCAACCCGTCAGCACCCTGCTCACCAGTCTCAACATCAAAGTGGCCTCGCATGACATGAGCCACTACGCCCCCGGCGAACGGCGCGAGGCTTCGCAGAAGCGCGACCTCCAACAAAGCACGCTGCTCGCGGGACTCCTGACGAAGCTCAAGGCCACCAAGGAGGCGGACGGCTCCAGCCTCTTCGACCACACGACGGTCGCCTACGGTAGCAATATTCGCACCGTGCACTACTTGGACAACTGCCCGACCCTGATCGCGGGTGGCGGCTCTGGCATCCGCCTCGGCCAGCACATCGCCCTCCAAGGCAAGAGCACCCCACTGTGCAACCTCTGGCTCACCCTCCTGCAAGGCAGCGGCGTGAAAGTCGATAGCCACGGCGACAGCAACGGTATCGTCAAAGAACTGAAAGCCTAAGCGGCCGGCGCCCGAATAATGGGGTCAGACCCTCTTAATGGGGTCTGACCCCATTTTCAGTCTTTGCACTGCGGGGCCCTCACCGTGTATTTTGAGCACACCCCCATGCGTACGCTCGTCGCCCTGCTTTTCACTATGTTCACGGCCTTCGCCGCGACACCGCCGAATGTCGTCCTCATCCTCGCCGACGACCTGGGCTACTCCGACCTCGGCAGCTACGGCAGCGAGATCGCCACGCCCAACCTTGATGGGCTCGCGCAGAACGGGGTTCGCTTCACGCAGTTCTACAACACCGCCCGCTGCTGGCCTTCCCGCGCCGCCCTACTCTCGGGATACTACGCCCAAGAAATCCACCGCGACGGCATGGTCGGCCTCGGCGGCGGTGGCCAAGGCGTCCGCCAATCCTGGGCCCGCTTGCTCCCCGATTTTCTCAAACCAGCGGGCTACCGTAGTTACCATAGCGGCAAATGGCACATCGATGGACCCGTCCTCGCCGCCGGCTTCGATCGCTCCTTCGACGTCCGTAATCACGGCAATTATTTTAGCATCAAAGGCGACGCGATCAATGACGTGGTCGTCAAGGCTCCCGCCGACGAGCAAGGCTATTACGCCAGCATCGCCATCGCCGACCACGCCATCGAGTGCCTCAAGGACCATGCGACGAACCACAAGGACCAGCCGTTCTTCCATTACATCCCCTTCATCGCGCCGCACTTCCCACTGCAGGCCCTCCCGCAGGACATCGCCAAGTATCGCGACAAGTATCTCGCCGGCTGGGAAGTTTTGCGTGCCACGCGTTTCGTCCGCCAGCAGACCATGGGCATCACGAAGACGACCTTGTCGGCCCTCGAACGTAACGTCGGCCCGCCCTACGCCTTCCCCGACGCAATGAAGAAGCTCGGTGCCGGCGAAGTGAATCGCCCGCTCCCTTGGACCGAACTCACCGATGAGCAGCGCCACTTCCAGGCCACGAAGATGGCCATCCACGCCGCGATGGTCGACCGTATGGATCAGGAGATCGGCCGCATCATCGCCCAGCTCAAGGCTATGGGGGCCTACGAGAACACGCTGATTCTCTTCGCCTCCGATAACGGTGCCAGCGCTGAGATCATGGTGCGCGATGGCGGCCACGACCCACAGGCTGAACCCGGGAGCGCGGCAACCTATCTCTGCCTCGGGCCTGGCTTCTCGAGCGCCGCCAATACCCCACACCGCCGTCACAAGACTTGGGTGCACGAAGGTGGCATCAGCACGCCCCTCATCGCCTCCTGGCCAGCCGGTATCGCCGCCCACGGCGAGCTCCGCCACACGCCTGGACACATCGTCGATATCGTCCCCACCGTCCTCGAACTCGCTGGCCTTCAGAAACCGGCCGACTGGAAAGGTCAGCCCATCCCGCCCGCCCCCGGCAAGAGTCTCGTAGCCGCACTCAAAACCGACGTCACCATCGACCGCCCCAGCCTCTGGTGGCTCCACGAAGAGAATAAGGCCATCCGCGTCGGGGACATGAAGCTCGTGGCCGCCAAGGGCGATGCCTGGGAACTCTACGACCTGAAGACCGATCGCGCTGAACAGAACAATCTCGCCACCAAGATGCCCGAGAAGGTCAAGGAACTCGCCGACCTCTGGCAGAAGCAAGCCGATGAAATCGCCGCCGTCGCCAAGCTCACCCTGAACGAACAGCCCAAGGGCAAGGCCAAGAAGAACGCCCACTGAGTCTGCTCGCACGCCCAGCCCTCCCGACGACACGCGCAGAGTAACTAGATGAGAACTTATCGGTTAATCGCCTTCGTCGCGGGAGTGACATGCACCCTGACAGGACTCGTCGCGGAGAGCGCCCCGGCGGTCCTGAAGCCCGATGCGCTGC
>CAIKRN010000233.1 GCA_903829855.1 uncultured Opitutia bacterium | reverse complement strand
CCTGCTCCTCCTGCCCTTGGCCGCTCTGGCCGACGGCGCCAAATACTCCGTCAGCTACCCGGCGTCGGACAAACCCGGCGAACTCATCTTCGCCTCGACCTACAATCTCTGGCTACCCGAAGGCGTGAAGACCGTCCGCGGCGTCATCGTGCACCAGCACGGCTGTGGCCTCGGCTCAAATAAAGGTGCCGTCACCGTCGCCGATGACCTCCACTGGCAGGCACTCGCCCGCAAGTGGGACTGCGCCCTTCTCGGCCCCGTGGTCCAAGAGCCCGATAAAGCGAACTGCCGCATGTGGTGCGATCCGCGCAATGGTTCGGATAAAGTCTACCTCCAAGCGTTGACCGATCTCGCCAAGCAAACCGGCCACGCCGAAATCGCGTCGGCCCCGTGGTGCCTTTGGGGCCACAGCGGCGGCGGCTTCTGGGCCAGCATCATGCAGGCCAATTATCCTGAGCGCATTGTCGCCATCTGGTTCCGTTCCGGCACGGCCTACGCTGCTTGGCAAAAACCCACCGACCCCACGAAGGCTCGCGCCATTGCCGAAGTAGTCCTCCCTCCCGAAGCCTACGAAATCCCGATGATGGCCAATCCGGGCGTCAAAGAAAATGGCGACAAGCGCTTTAACGGAGCATGGGTTGACAACCTTGCGATGTTTAAGGCCTACCGGGCAAAGGGTGCACCGATCGGCTTCGCACCAGACCCTCTCACCGGACACCAGACCGGCGACCAGCGCTACGCTTCCATCGCCTTCTTTGATGCCTGTCTAGAACTTCGCCTGCCCGCCTCAGGCAACAAACTCCGCAAAATCGACCAGTCGAAAGGCTGGATGTCCCCTCTGCTCGGCAATGAAGCCAAGCCCGCCGGAGAATATAGCGGAGATAAGGCTGAAGCCAACTGGCTGCCCAATGCAACCTATGCCAAGGCCTGGACGGAATACGTGAAGACCGGCTCCACCGCCGACACCACGCCCCCGCCCGCACCGTTCAACGTTGCCTCTAAGGCCACGGCGGATGGCGTTGAAGTGACCTGGGATGCGCATGCGGACTTCGAAAGCGGCATCCGCCAGTTCATCGTACAAAAGGACGGGCAGACCGTCGGGCGTGTGCCCGAGACCCCGAAGAATACGTTCGGTAAGCCGCTCTTCCAAGGCATGAGCTACGGCGACACGCCCCTGCAACCCCTGACTCAGATGCGCTTCGTCGATAAGGGCGCCAAGGCTGGCTCGAAGTACAAGATCATTGCCGTTAACACGGCGGGCCTCGAATCCAACTAAGTTCCCGTTCAGTCAATAAAAAGGGCCGCCCATCTGGGCGGCCCTTTTGCTTCACGCACCGCAAGGCTTATTCGCCCCAGGTGCAGGTATTGCCAGCGTAGATGGCGCGATTGCCGAGCTCGCCTTCAATGCGGAGGAGCTGGTTATACTTCGCGACGCGGTCAGAGCGGCAGAGCGAGCCAGTCTTGATCTGGCCAGCGTTGAGGCCGACGGCGATGTCCGCGATCGTCGCATCTTCGGTTTCGCCGGAGCGGTGAGAGATGATCGCAGAGTAACCGGCGCGCTGAGCCATCGAGACCGCATCGAAGGTCTCGGTGAGGGACCCAATCTGGTTCACCTTCACGAGGATCGAGTTGGCAGTCTTGGTCTTGATACCGCGGGAGAGGAACTCGGTGTTAGTGACGAAGAGATCGTCGCCGACGAGCTGGGTATTGGCGCCCATGGCGTCGGTGGCCTTCTTCCAGCCGGTCCAGTCAGCCTCAGAGAACCCGTCTTCGATCGAAACGATCGGATAGCGCTTCTGCAGGTCCTGGTAGAACTTGATCATCTGATCGGAGTTGCGCTGGGACTTGTCGGACTTGTGGAAGGTGTACTTGCCGGTCTTCTCGTCGAAGAACTCGGAAGCAGCGACGTCGAGGGCGAGGAAGACTTCCTTGCCGAGCTTGTAGCCGGAGGCCTTCACGGCGGCGGCGATGGCCTCGAGGGCAGCTTCGTTGGAAGCGACCTTAGGAGCGAAACCACCCTCGTCACCGACGGAGGTGGAGAGACCTTGGGCCTTCAGCACCTTCTTGAGGGCGTGGAAGATTTCGGTACCCATGCGAAGGGCTTCGCTGAAGGACTTGGCACCCTTCGGGACGATCATGAATTCCTGGATGTCGACTGGGGCGTCAGAGTGCGCACCACCGTTCATGATGTTCATGAGCGGAATCGGGAGTACCTTGGCGTTCGGTCCGCCGATGTAGCGGTAAAGGGGCTGGCCGAGGGCCTTGGCCGAAGCGTGGGCGGCGGCCATGGAAACGCCGAGGATGGCGTTGGCACCGAGCTTGCTCTTGTTCTTCGTGCCATCGAGGCCGATCATCGCGGTGTCGATGCCGATTTGGTCCTGGGCATCTTGGCCGACGAGGAGCGAGGCGATTTCTTCGTTAACGTTTTCCACGGCCTTGAGGACGCCCTTGCCGTTGTAGCGCTTCTTCGGGTCGATACCCTTGGCGAAGGACTTCGGGCTCACGTCGCTATCGCGGAGTTCGTGGGCTTCGTAGGTGCCGGTGGAGGCGCCCGAAGGGACGGCCGCGCGGCCAATCACGCCGGAGGCGAGGACGACATCGACTTCGATGGTGGGATTGCCGCGGGAGTCGAGAATCTCGCGGGCTTTGATATCAACGATTTGGGTGCTGCTCATGATGGAAAATGAAGACCATAGGGGTAGGGACAAGGGGCGGGTATGAGCGAGAAAAAAGGTGCGCCCAGACGGCATTCCCCCGCTTGAAACCCGACCAACAAAGAGCCCCGGGCTGGGGTTTCCAGACCGGGGCTTCGAAGTGGTGGGGTTAGATGGACTTGAACCATCGACCTCCTGAATGTCAATCAGGCGCTCTAACCAACTGAGCTATAACCCCAATAAAAGGGAAGGTGAACAAAGGGAGGCGAGGGCCGGCTGGCAAGCCTTCAATGAATGTCGCCCAGATAGGTGGCGGCGCCGCTTTGCAAGGCCTTGGGAATAATTAAGCCCAGCCCTTGGGGTGAAAGCGGATAATCCGCCAGCCGGGCCAAGGGGAGCCACTCAAAGCCGACCTGTCGGCGATCTCGCTCCCGCCCCTCCCCGATGGGCGAGAAGTCCGTGCACTCACAATGGAAGACCGCCTCCACCTGGTGGAAGTGGCCGTGGATTCGATGCATACCATGATTCTTGCCGACATACTCCCGGACATAGAGCAACGCCTTCGGGGTCACCCTGAGCCCGAGTTCTTCCAAGACCTCTCGGGCCACCGTGGCCTCCAAGGTTTCCCCGTGGTTCTGCCCTCCGCCAGGCAAGACAAGGAACTCCCCTTCGTCCGTGCGAATCCGCACCGCGAGAATATCACCATCCCGGAGAATCACCGCGCGGGCGGCCGTGCGCACCCCTGAGGCGTCATGACTGAATCTGCGAGACGGCGAGGCCACGTCCACAGTGTGGACGACAACCGTCGCAGGGAGAAGTCAATTGAGTGCGGAGAACTCCTCAGCCCATCAATTTCTCGTCAATCTCCTGATTGCCGTGCACCGCCTTCACGTCATCAAGCGACTCGAGCGCATCAATCAATTCCAGCACTTGCTTGGCAATCGCGGCATCGGAAACTGGCACCGGTAGGCTCGAGACATAGGCAAGCTCAGCCGACTCGGGCTTCACGGACTTCTCCTGCAAAGCCTTGGAAATCGCATCGAACGCCGCAATCGGCGAAAGCACTTCAAAATGGTCGCCGTTGTTCACGACGTCTTCAGCACCGGCCTCTAGGACCAACTCCATAAGGGCGTCTTCACCGATTTGGGAGGCGCCAATGAGGAACTGACCCTTCTTAAGGAAGCTGTGCGAGACGGCGCCGGTCTGGGCCATGTTGCCGCCGTTGTCATTGAAAGCCTGGCGGACCTCGGCGGCTGCCCGGTTCTTATTATCGGTGGTGACCTCAATAATGAGGCCAACTCCACCGGGGGCGTAGCCTTCGTAGACAATCTCTTCGTAGGTCACGCCAGGGATTTCGCCCGTCCCCTTCTGCACCGCTCGCTTGATGTTGTCGGAAGGCATGTTGGCTGCGCGCGCCTTGTCCATGAGCGTACGCAGGCGTACGTTGGACTCCGGGCTTCCGCCGCCGGCACGTGCCGCGAGTGAGATTTCTTTGGCGAGCACGGAGAAGATCTTGCCGCGCTTCGCATCGATCACGGCCTTATGCCGCTTGGTCGTGTGCCATTTACTATGACCAGACATGGGGTGGGGGTGGGTTAAAAATCAACGTTTGGCCTTCTTGGCCGTAGACGGGAGAATCACTTCAATCGCCTCATCCTTGGTAAGCCAGGTCTGCAGAATCGTCAATAGGTTCTGAATCGTCATGTAGAGCGTCAGGGCGGCAGGCATCGGGTAACAGATGACTGGGAACATCAACGTCATCATCAAGAAGATCGTCTTCTGCGAGCCGTCCGCCGAGGGATTCGGGGTCATGCGCATCGATTGCCACATGGAGAGGCCCATGAGAATCGGCAGTAGGTTCACGGGGAAGCTACCGATGTGGGCAATGGTGTCAGGCGCCGAAAGATCCGTGATCCAAAGGAATGAATGCAGGCGCAGCTCGACGGTCGTCTGGAAAGCAGTGTAAAGGCCGAAGAAAATCGGCATCTGGATGAGAATCGGTAGACAGCCGGCGAGAGGATTAATCTGATTATCCTTATAGAGCTGCATGAGTTCCTTCTGCAGCTTCTCCGGGTTGTCTTTGTGTTTCTCGCGGATGTCCTGCATCGGCTTCGCAAATTTCTGCATCTTCTTGGCGGCCTTCTGCTGTACGGCCGTGAGCGGCCAGGTGAGGAGCTTGAGCAGGCAGGTCAGTAGCACGATGGCCCAACCCCAAGACCAGGCACCACTCCAGGCGAGCAGCCAATGCACCCCCCCGAGGATGGCGAGCAGCGCCTTGCAAATGGCCCCGAAAGAAATAAATCCGAGCAACTTGGAGAACTGCAACACGGCCACCTGCCCGTCAGGCAAGGCGGAGACGCGGGAGTACTCCTTCGGACCGACAAAGAAACTACCTTCCATCGTCCTGACCCCGTCCTTGTCAGCGGGCGTCTCCCAGGAGGCAAACGCCTGCATACTCCGCTTGGTCGCATCGAAACTCACCGGAAGGACAACGACTTCCGTGCGGGCGCCGCGACTGGCGGCGTCAGGATGCAGGATCGAGGCAAAGAATTGGTTACCAGAGGCGACCCAGGTAAGCGGCTTGGCCACGGAAGCGATTGGGTGCTTGGTCTGGGCGACATGCGCACCGAGACCAAAAAATCCCCTCGAAGGGGTGAACTTATCGAGACCGACGCGAGTCAGGTCGTCGCCGTCATAAGTGAGCACGGAGAGGAATTGGTTAGATGAATCGCCTTCCGTGGGCATCCAGCAGCCCGTGGAAATCCAGACGGAGGGAGCCACCTTG
>CAIKRN010000232.1 GCA_903829855.1 uncultured Opitutia bacterium | reverse complement strand
GAAGTCCTTGCGCATCTCTGTGGGTACGGAGCAGGAAACAGATGTGTTTCTGGCGGCCGTCGCGGTCTGGATGGAAGGGTGAGGTTGACAATCCCGTGTTCCGCGGGGATTTTTCGGGGATGAGCGCAGGAGTTCGTAAAGCTAGCATTCGTCGGGATACCGCCGAGACCAAGATCGCCCTAGAGGTGAATCTGGACGGCACGGGTGCATCCGAGATTTCCACCGGGGTCGCGTTTTTCGACCACATGCTCACGTTGCTTTCCCGCCACTCGATGGTCGACCTCAAGGTCAAGGCCACGGGCGACACCGACGTCGACTATCACCACACCGTCGAGGATGTCGGGATTGTCCTCGGGCAGGCCATCAAAGAAGCCCTGGGTGATAAAGCCGGCATTCGCCGCTATGGTTTCTTCATTCTGCCGATGGATGAGACGCTCGCCCGATGTGTCATCGATCTCAGCAATCGCCCGATGATGGTCTATCAGGTCGAAATCACCAATTACATGGTGAAGGACTTCAACATCGCTCTGGTGCGTGAGTTTTTCCAGGGGGTGGCCAATTCACTGGGCTGCAACCTACACTTGCGCCTCGAGTATGGCGATGAGCCGCACCACATCGCGGAAGCGCTCTTCAAGGCCTTCGCTCGCGCGTTGCGTGAAGCGGTGGAGAATGATCCTCGTCAAGGGGGTCGCGTGCCGAGCACCAAGGGTTCGCTGGCCTGACCGTGGAAACCGCCGGGACACCGCGTCGCCCTCGGGTGGCCGTCATCGATTATGGCATGGGCAACCTGCGCAGCGTGAGCCGCGCGATGGTCGCCGCGGGTGCGGATGCTTTTCTCGCGGCTTCGCCCAAGGAGGCCGAGAAGGCTGAGCTGGTGGTCTTCCCGGGCCAGGGTGCCATGGCCGATTGCATGGACTGTATCCGTCGGACGGATTTTGAATCCTTTCTCAAGCAGTGGATCGCTACTGATCGTCCCTTCCTGGGGGTCTGCATGGGGCTACAGGTGCTCTTCGAGCGATCCGAGGAGGCTGACCGCCCTGGCTTGGGCATTTTCCCTGGGGTCGTCCAGCGCTTCCCTTCGCAGCCAGGCCTCAGGATTCCCCATATGGGCTGGAACGAGGCCATCTTCAAGCCGGGCAGCCCCCTGACGGAAGGCCTGAAGGCCGAAGGGGAGCCTTTCTATTTCGTGCATAGCTACCGGGTAGTGCAGACCGACCCCTCGCTAGTCTGGTGTGAGACCGACTATGCCGGGCGCTTTGTGAGCGGGGTGCGGAAGGGGAGGGTCTTTGCGACCCAGTTCCATCCTGAGAAAAGTCAGGTCAAAGGCTTGCAACTCTACCGCAATTTCCTGACTTTAGCCGTCCGCTGAGGCGAGTTTTGTCCTCTGGCGGTACCACCCCCGCATGAGCTCAAAAACCGCTACTCTCAAACTGGACGATAAGGAAATCGTCCTCCCCATCGTCGTCGGCTCCGAAGGCGAGCGTGGGGTCGATGTCCGCAAACTGCGCGACGACACCGGCTACATCACCTTTGACGATGGTTACGCCAACACCGGCGCCTGTGAATCCAAGGTCACCTTCATCGATGGTGAGAAGGGCATCCTTCGCTACCGCGGCTACGGCATCGAGGAACTGGCCGAGAAGTCCAACTTCATCGAGACGGCTTACTTACTGATTTACGGCGAGCTTCCGACCTCGGCTCAACTCGTCGCCTTCAAAGCGCGTATCCTGGATAACTCTCAGATTCACGAAGGCCTGCGCATCGCGCTCAGCGGTTTCCCTGGGAACGCCCACCCGATGGCCGTACTGTCCGCAACGCTGAATACGCTGGGTTGCTATTACCCTGAGCTCGGCACCAACGAGCGTACGCATGACTTGGCCAAATTTGACGAGACCGCCGCCGTCCTGATTTCCAAGGTGCGCACGCTCGCGGCACTTGCTCACCGCTCCAAGGAGGGCGAGCCACCCGTCTACCCGAAGCCGGGTCTGGATTACTGCTCCAATTTCCTGCACCTCTTGTTTTCGCAGCCTAACGCCGATTATGCCGTTCACCCGGAAATCGCCCGTGCGCTTGATTTAATCCTGCTGTTGCACGCCGACCACGAGCAGAACTGCTCTACCTCGACTGTCCGCATGGTCGCTTCTGGCGGCGCCAATCTCTTCCCGTCCGTCTCCGCCGGTGTTTGTGCTCTCTGGGGTCCGTTGCATGGTGGTGCCAATCAAGCCGTCATCGAGATGCTCGAAGAGATTCACGCCTCGGGCGACGACGGTTCACGCTTCATCGCCGACGCTAAGGATAAGACCAAGAGCGTCCGCCTGATGGGCTTTGGTCACCGCGTTTACAAGAACTACGACCCGCGCGCCAAGATCATCAAGGCCCAGTGCGACAAGGTCCTCAAGGTGCTCGGCATCAACGACCCGCTCCTCGCTATTGCGATGCGCCTAGAGGAAGCCGCGCTCAACGACCCGTACTTTAAGCAGCGCAATCTCTACCCGAACGTCGATTTCTACTCGGGCATCATTCTGAAAGCCATCGGCATCCCTACGGAGATGTTTACGGTGATCTTCGCTATTGGTCGCATGCCGGGCTGGATTTCCCATTGGAAGGAAATTGCCGAGACCCCGAAGCAGAAGATTCATCGCCCGCGCCAGATTTACGTCGGGAACACCGAACGTGCCTACTCGCCGATCGCGCAACGTGGTTAAAGGGATGCCGGCTTCGGCTGCTCGCCGCCTCTCTCGACTTTAATGTCCACCCCTCTTTTGCGCGTAGCCATCGTGGTGCCTGCCTTCCGCGAGGAAGCGCGTATCGCTGAAGTGGTGCGTGAGGCGAAGCGTTTCGTGGACACGGTTTTGGTCATCGACGACTGCTCGCCAGACGAGACGTCGGCCAAGGCACTGGCTGCGGGGGCGATGGTGATTCGTCATGAAGTGAACAAGGGTAAGGGGGCAGGCTTAAAGACCGCTTTCGCTCGGCTCGCTGAGTTGGGCTACACCCATGGCATCACCATGGACGGCGACGGACAGCACGACGCCGAACAGATTCCGCTTTTCCTTAAAGCCATTGAGGAGCCGGGCGTCGCGCTCGTCGCGGGCAACCGTTTCTCTAATCCGAAGGGCATGCCCTTCGTTCGTCGGATGGTAAATGCGTCCATGTCGTGGCTCATCAGCAATCTCTGTCGCTGCCACATCCCTGATTCCCAATGCGGGTATCGTGCCTTGGCGGTCGCCAATCCCGCCATCTTGGCCGCCAAGAGCGACCATTACGATTACGAGACCGAGGTCCTGCTGCTGACCGCTCGAGCGGGCGGAAGGATTACCAACGTACCAGTCCGGACCATCTACCAGGGGCAGCCCAGTAAGATTCGTCCAGTGCGAGATACGATTCGGTTCTTTAAGCTCCTTTACCGGATCTGATTATTTAGCCGTCTTTGGGTTGATGCGGAAGACTGCCCGTCCGGGGGTGTCGCCGGTTTCACCGAGCAGTTCGCAACGGTCACGCACTGACGAGCTTTCACTCGTGTTCAAGAGTCGAAAATCGCGTTTCTCACCGATGCAAAGCAGTGAGCCATGGGTGTCGGCGAATTCGCCTAATTGCTTCTCAATCGTGAGCTGCGGTAAGGGGTGGTAGGAGTAGAAGGGGTAGTAGGGGCGGAAGTTGCCTTTGCCGAAGTCGGCCAAGAGTTTCTGGTCGGGTACGAAAATTGCGGCTGGGGTTTCGCCGAGGTAGAATTTCGCTGCCCGGCCGAGGAAGCTGCAGGTCACGAGTTTTTCGCCAGGTTTGCGTGCGGTGGCCGCAATTTTGCAAATCTCCCGGCTGCCTACGGTTCCTTCGAGCCGCGCTTCAATCCAGAAGAAGGCGGTGAAGACCAGGACAACGTTGAAGGCGGTGGAGATAGCCGCCCAGAGGAAGGCTTTGCGGAATAGGGCAAAGAGGCCGGCGATGGTGAGCGGTATGCCTAGGGCAATGAGTTGAGGGAGGAATGGCAGTGAGTTCGGGTGGAACGTTGGCATGTACCAGATGAGGGCGACGCCTTGCAGGAGCGTGAAGAATCCCACCGCCCAGCGTTCAATAGGACCGAAGCCCTCGCGGATCCAGCGCTCAAGGGTGACGCCGGCCAGGAGTGCGACAGGGACGATGAGGAAGAAGATGTAGCTAGGCAGCTTGCTGGCTGCGATGGTCATGAAGATATAGGACGGAACGAGCCAGCAGATGACCATGGTGAGACCAGGTTGATCGCGGAAGCGCTGGCGGAAGTGAGTCGCGGTTTCCCAGAGCGCGGCGACGATGAGGGGAATCCACGGCAGCGAACCGCCGATGAGCATCTCAAGGTAGTAATACCAATGGTCATTACCCTTATGCTCGGCGTGGAAGAATCGGTCCCAGTTCTCGTGGATGAAGAAGGTGTCCCAGTAATAGGCCCAGCCAGTCGCCGGCGAGGTGGGGCCGGACTTGTGAAGCATGAACATTGCGAGGTACCACGGTACCACGAGGAGGAGCCAGAGGGGCACGCAGAGCGCCAGATGACGCCAGCTCCAAGGTGATTTCAGTCCACTCAGCCGAGCGTAGGCCACGCTCGCCATGGCGATAAAGAGCAGGCCTTGCGGGCCTTTGGTCAGCATCGAAAGGGCGGAGGTAATGGTCAGGGCTAACAGCCAGCGAAGTCGTCGGGGTTCATCGTGGAACGCTCGCCAGAGGCAGTACATGCCTGCCGAGATAAAGAGGGTGTGGGAAAGGTCCGTCAGCATCAGGCGCGACATCACCACGAAGAGTGCGCCAGTGCCGACGACGACGGCGCCTAAGAAACCGGCAAGTGGGGTGAAGAGTTTCCGGCCAATGCCCCAAGTCAGGAAGACCACGAGGGTGGCGGCGAGTGCGCCAGGCACACGGGCGGCGAACTCGTTATCGCCGAAGACAATTTGAGCGAGGCAGGTTTCCCAGTAGAACAAAATCGGCTTTTCGAACTGGGGTTCGCCGAAGACGCGCGGGGTGATCCAATCGCCCGATTGCACCATCTCACGGCTCGTCAGTGCGTAGAAAGGTTCATCTGGATCAATGAGCCCGAGGCTGCCGAGGCGCCACCAGAAGAGGAACAGCACGAGGGCCGTCAGCACCATCGCTTGGAAGCGGGTTGAGTGCAGGAAGGCGGGGCCCGCGGGTGCGGGGCTGGAGGGTGCGCTCATGTTCAGGAAATTTGGACGAGGGTATAGCGTTCTTCGCGACTGGCGAATTTGGAGAAACGTTCGCCGCTCAGGGCCATCTGGGTGTGGTGGCAGCGGATGGCATCCAGTTTAAGGGATCTTTCGGCATCGCTCAGTTCGAGTTGATCAGAGGCCAGGTGACGGCGCATCACCTTCTGAGACCAAGGGCGATGGATGAGGTAGGAGTAGACCAAGCAGTGGAGGCCCGTGGCGCGCACGGCGTCCAGTCCGTAGAGATGCGTGGCTTGGTGGTCCGGATGGCGGTCGATTTCGGAAGGCACGATCACTAAGGTGGGCTTCCATTCACGCAGGAGCTTTTCAAAGGCGGGACGCGGCCCTGGTAGGTCTTCTTCCCAGAGGGCTAGGATGCCAGCATCTGGCAGGCCGAGGGACTCTGCTTGGACTTGGCCGGCACCGAGTAGCTGAAGGGCATGCTGGCCTTCGGCCCGGCGGCGAGCACCCCAGCGGGCACGTTCGGGGGCTTCAATGAACCAGCGCCGCTCGACGAAGCGTTGCGGCCAAGGATTGTTATCGCCGTCGGTGACGAAAATCACGCGGACTTCCGCTCCGGCGGCCAGGGCACGCTGGATGAGTCCCCCCGTGCCTAGGGATTCATCGTCAGGGTGCGGGGCGAGAATCGCGATGCGAGCGCCAGCACGAAGTACCTCGTTGAGCCGGACCGACGGTGCCGAGGGAGCCTCCATGTAGCCTTATCGATGCCGTTGGATAGTGTTGGAATCAAGCCGTAAGCCCCCGGCGCAAAGGGGGAGGGCCGAACGTTTCCGTTCGGCCCTCCGTCTTTTGAGCCATACACTGTAAGCCGGATTCTGTCCTTGGGTGGCTCTCGCCGATCCCCTGCGCATTCATTTCTCTGACCTTGCGGACCCGCCTTGCGGCGGTGCGACAACCCGGAACCTTGGTGGGCTACCTCGAACGGTCCCTGTTCGTCTTGCACCGGATTGGGTTTACCTTGCCTCGTCGGTTACCCTTCGAGCGGTGGGCTCTTACCCCACCTTTTCACCCTTACCTCGTTCCTTGCGGAGGAGGCGGTATCTTCTCTGTGGCACTATCCGTCACGCCTTGCGACGTGCCCCGACTTGCGGCGGGAATCCTGCCCT
>CAIKRN010000231.1 GCA_903829855.1 uncultured Opitutia bacterium | reverse complement strand
TTCTGCCAGTCGTGGGTGATGCGTTGCTCGGGCTGCCAAGTGCGACCGAGGTCGTCGCTCCACCGGAAGCTGGGTTGAGCGGATGGTTTGATGTCCAGTAGGTAGGTCACCCAGCTGCCGGCGGTGCCGTCGTAACCGCGGACTTCGACCGAACCGTTGAGCGGCTTCATGTTCTTGTAGCGCTCTCCCGTGCCCCAGAGGAAGGTCGGGGTGTAGCGGACATTGGCTTTGGAAATCATCACAGCTTGACCGACCTGAAAGTCGCCTACTTCCGTTACGGTGATCTGCTTCGAGCCGGCGGTCGTGGCTGCGGTCGTGGCGAAATCAGAACCAGAAACACCGTGCTCACGGACGTTTAGCCAATCGCCGGAAGTGGGGGCGGCGAAGGTGAGCGTGCACGTTAAAAGCGTGGCGGCGAGGAGGGGGAGGCGAGTCATGGTCATCGGCGGGGTGCCCGATGGTTACTAGGACAGTCCGCGAGCCCCTTGGTTGCGAGGAGAATTGGCCGCGCAACCCTTACTCCAGCTTGCCGAACATGATGCGCTCTTTGCGGCTGGGGTCGCTGTCCCCTTGCGTCACACAGAGCCAGATGGAGCCTTGGTCTTGGACGAAGGTCGGGTATTGAAAGGACTTAGTGCTCTCGAAGCGGTATTTCCGATCCCAGTGCTTACCGTCAGCCGAGACATCAATATTAAAGATACTGCGCCCGACTTTGTCGATGGTGGCGCGTTCCTGCCAGCCGAGGTAATAGAGCTCTTTGAATTTATCGAAGGTCGGCTTAGAAGCGGCTCCTTTCTTTACGAAGTCCTTCTCGCCGCCGGTGGTCCAGGCCTTGCCGTCTTTGCTCTCGGAGAACCAGTAATTTTGGTCGCCGTTTTCTTTGCGCGAGATTGCGAGCCAGGAACCATCGGGGAGTCGATTGACCGCAGGCTCAGTCAGGGCGGGCTCACCAGGGCCGTTGAAATGGCCAACGATCGTCAGGGTATCCGCGGCGGCGTTGATGGTGCAGAGGGCCTGCTGCGCCCCGAGGTAGTTGTTGATGGCGATGTAAGTCTGCCCATCGAACTGCTTGAAATTATCGAAAAGGTAGAGGCCAGCGTCGACGGGCTTGCGCTTAAAGCCTTGTTTGGCGGCCTCGGCATACAGGTGTTGTGGTTGGAGGTCGAAGACCCCTTCGGCGGTCTGGAGCTTCAGGCGATGGATTTCATTTTCAAAGACCAGTGTGCGCAGATCGAGGTCGCGGTAATAAGTCTGCGACTGCCGTCGGCCGGGTTGCTCGCTGGCGAAGTAGCAGCGCAACGTCTGGGGGCCGACCTGCTTGACGCGTGGGACGAAGCAGGCGCCGACGGGCAGGGTCTCGTTGGTGAAGGCTTGTTCGGAGCGCGCGACGGTCATCGTGTCGAGCACGAGGAGCGTGCGGAGGTCGACGATGGAAAGGGAGACATAGATGAAAGCCCAACCTGCGGCTTCACCGGCTTGGCGGTCGTTGACTTCAGAAATGACGAAGGCACGGTTGCCGACGATGGCCAGGTGGGAGTCGTGCGCGCCTTTGACCTGCGGGGTGGTGACCTTGATTAGGTCAGCCATGACGCGGTCGGCTTCGGCCTTGGCGTCCCAGCCGGCAGGCAGAACCTTAGCCACCGTTACTTGGGTGGGCGATTCTTTGGACGTGGAGCAGCCCACGAGTAAAAAGGCGAGGCAGAGAAGGATGCGGTAATTCATGGGGAGGACCGGAGGTTGGTCGCGTGTCCCAAGGCTTAATATTCATGCCGG
>CAIKRN010000230.1 GCA_903829855.1 uncultured Opitutia bacterium | reverse complement strand
GGTCCCTTGGCGGAGCGCCAGCCTTTGTTGCTCCGTCCGTCGAAGAGTAGCTTCCAGCCGTCGGCCTTCTCAGAGTCAGTGAGGGTGTTGTCTGGGATCTTCGTGAGCGCGATGCTGCGGAACTTGACGTCGGCTCCCTCCATCGTGATGTCTTTGCCGATGCCGTGCACCTGGAAGGCGATGAAGCCGGTCGCATAGCCGTCGTCCCGAAGGTCAACACGCTGTTCGCCATTGAGCCACATGCGGATGCGACTGCCATTGGCTTCGATTTTCACTTTATTCCAGTCGCTGACCTTGGTGAGTTTGCGACCTTGGACAGAGAAGGCGAGGGCTTCAGGGGTTTCCGCACGAGGCGAGAGCCAGCCGCGGCGACCTTCTTCGTAGAGTCCAGCGGTCCATTGGCGGGCGGCGCCATCGGCCTTATTCAGGTTCTTCGGGTTGGTGTCGATTTCAGCTTGGTAGCCGTGGACGCGTCCCGCAGGGATCTTGATCATCTTGCCAGTCGCGTAGTCTTTATAATTCAGATCTTTGGCTTCGGCGTGACTGCGAATCTGCACGCCGGAATTGAGGCGAGGGTCATCGAGGAATTCGTATTCCAGAACGAAGTTCGCGTAGTTTTTATCGGTGGCCAGGAAGGAATTCGGGGTGTTGGCGACAGCGGTGCCGACGAGGTAGCCTTCGGGGCTGACGGAGTATTTGGCTTCGCCTCCCTTGGGGACGAGGCCGGTCAGGTCCTTGCCGTTGAAGATTTCAACCTTGTTGGGATTGCCTTTCGGGGCGCCGGGGGCGGCGGCCGTTTTGGCGGAGGTGTCATCGCTGGCGCAACCGGTGATAAACAGGGCGGCGGCAGCTGCGAGGCTCAGGGTGAGTAGGGTCTTTTTCATAGGGTGCGGGATTTGGTTTAGAGATGAAAAAGCGGACCGGCCTTGCGACCGCTCCGCTTCGTCGGGGGAGCTTAGAACGAGGTCGGGACTTTGAACCCTGCACGACCTTCGCGCTTGGCGATGAGGTCGCGGTTGGCGGCCTCGGCGTTGGCGCCCGTAAAGAGCTCGGTCTTGGTGTCCACGGTGAGCGGGGCGCCCAGGGTGGCCTTGGTTTCATCAAGGTTCACGCCGTTACGACCGAGGTGCTCGGCCATGCGACCGAAGGCTTCGGCCAAGCCGGAGCTCGCTTTGATGGCTTCCTTGATTTCGCCAGCGCTCTTCTTGCTGCCGACGCGGAACGAGATGTTGGCGGAGTGAACTAGCGCAGTGGAGAGATGACACTCGCGGACTGGGGCATTGATGCCTTCAGCCGAACCCTTGCGGATGCACGCAACCCAGTTGGCATGGTGGCCAGAGGCGCCGCCGGTCAGGTCAACCTTGTCCACGGTCTTGCCGTAAGACATCACGAACTTGCCGCCTTCGTAAACTTGGGCGGAGTTGTAGTCAGGGACAACGATGGTGGCGTTCTCGCACTCAACGATGATGCCGATGTCTGGAGACTTGGCCGACTTCTCGCCTTTGTTGGCTTCCGAGAACTTGCCGAACTTGTTCATCGGGCCGTCCATCTTGCCGTCCATGGAGAGACCGTAGACCTCGGTGATGAGAGGTGCGGCAGCGTAGTTATGGATCGAGATGAAGGTGTTCGGGGTCTCGGCGCAATCGGTGTAGCCGAAGCGGCCGCCGACGGAGACGACTTCCGGGGCGACTTCATGGGTGCCGAGGAACCAGCGGGCGATATCGATTTCGTGAATCGCCTGATTGCAAAGGTCGCCGCCGCCGTAGTTCCAGAACCAGTGCCAATCGTAGTGCACCGGGCCGTTATTCGCGGCTTCGTTCACCTTGTCGGACTCATGGCCGCGGATGGATTCCTGAATGTCGGCCGGGCCGTGCCAGAGGTCGAAATCGATATTGGCCGGGATGTCGCTCTTCTTGGCGGGGCCAATGGATTTACGGCGCTTGTAGCAGATGGCGCGTGCAACTTTTACTTTACCATACTTGCCAGCGTGGACGTCCTTGATCGCCGCGCGGATACCAGCGCCAGAACGGCTCTGGGTGCCAGCCTGGACGATTTGCTTGGAGAAGTGGTTCGCGGCGGCGACGAGCTGCTGGCCTTCGAAAATGTTATGAGAGAGGGGCTTTTCGACGTAGAGGTGCTTGCCGGCCTGGAGCGACCAGATGCCCTGGATGGAGTGGTGATGGTTTGGCGAAGCGATGGAGACGGCGTCGATATCCTTATCTTCAAGCATCTTGCGGATGTCGGTGTAGCCCTTGGCTCCAGGGATGTCCTTGAGGCCTTTGGCGACGACCTTGGAGTCGACGTCGCAAAGGGCGACGATACGCACGCCCTTGATCTTCTGGAGCTCTTTGATGTGCTCCTGGCCTCGGCTACGGAAGCCGACGACGGCGACGCGGAGGTCACCGTTGGCGCCCGCGGACTGGGCATAGGTCTGGGCGCTGAGTCCGGCCACGGCGGCAGACAAGGCAGAGTTCTTGATGAACGTACGACGATTGAGTTGGGACATAGATTGGACTGGGGGTAGAGCCCGAGCATAAGGAGATGCCGTCTGAGTCGAGATTGTTCCAAGCAAACGGACCGCCCGAAGTCGGAGGGGGGCGGCCGTTTCGCAGGGGTGGGGCAGGGGTGGAATAGTTACCTAATAACCTAATTATCAGTTATTTAGGTTTATGCTTTGATTGCCTATCCCTACCCCTACCCCTTGCAGCTACCTACTTAACCGTCCGCAGGTATTCCCGGATGGCGTCGAACTGCTGGACGCCTTTGCCGTCAAATTGGTCCGTCAATTGGGTCATGCCTTCGGGGTCGGCGTATTTCGGCATCTTGGTGTCGGGGTCGATCCGGATTGGGGCCATGACCCAGCGGTGGAAGTAGCCCTTGCGGACGCGTTCAATCGTTTGGACGAAATTAATAGCGGGAGCTTCAAAGACGGCGGTGGCGGCTTGATCGCCCACGGCGTGACAAGTGATGCAGTTGAAGCCTCCGTCAGCCCCGAGTAGTTTCCCGCCGATGGCGGCTTTCTCGGCGTCAGGCGCGGGTTCGGCCGCTTCTTTTTGCGGGAGGCCGTGCTGATGGTTGAGGCCGAGGGCGATGCCTCCCGCTACGTGTGGCGCAAAGCCGGGCATGCGGCCGATCAGCCAGGTGCGCGGTTTGTACTCAATTTTGCCAGCGATGAATTTGGCCATCCACTCGTGCTGGAGTTTTTCGCCGAGCCAGGTGAGCGGCGGGATGGGAGCGTCCGGTACCGCTTCGCCTTCGGTGTGCTCTTTCGGGGGCAGGACGTCGCGCAGCTTCTTGGCTTCGCCGTCGACCTTGCTCCACGCGCTGACATTGCCGTCGCGGGCATGGCAGGCCACGCAGTTGAGGTTCTTGATTTGGCGTTCAGCGAACTCGGCCGGGGTGTCTTGTTTGAGCGAGGCAAGGTCGGTGCCTAGGAAGGCCTTGAGGGCACTCCGTTGTTCGGCGTTGAAGGCGAAGTCGGGTGACGTTCCGCGGGCGGCTTGATCGCCGCCGAGGCAGCCTTGGTCGCTGGCTTTCATGACTTTAGCCAATGGTGGCTGGGTCGTTGCGGGCATGCCGGCGTGGCAATTCAGGCAGCCGGCACTGACGAGGAGCGCCGCCCCGCGGCCGACGTCGCCCTGCAGGGGCTGGCGTTTAATCATCCGTCCGTTGGCCAATAGGTAGGTCGCCAGCTGGGCGGCTTCTTCATCACTTAAGCGGAAGTGTGGCATCCGGGTGGCGGGGTAGGACTTCGCCGGGTCTTTGAGAAATTCGATGAGGGCGGTGGCGTGCCATTTGTCACGGACATGGCCCAGTGGGATGCGATCAAGCGCGTCGACCCCGGTGGCGTCGGGGCGCTGGTGGCAAGCGATGCATCCAAGATTGGCGAAGAGGCCGCCGCCGATGGGCGTGAGTTTCGGGTCCAGCGGTTTCTCGGTCACCGGTGTGGCCCCCTGCGTGAGCATGGCCGCGATGTCCGCCGCCTTCTGCTCGGCGCCTGCCCCGTTGAAAAGCTTCGGCATCAGCGTGTGCGGGCGTATGGCGCGTGGGTTGTCGATCCAATCCGCAAGGAAGGCTTGTTTGTATTTCGTACCTAAGTCCGCGAGGAGTGGAGCGTTGTGTCCGAGTTCGGGCATGCCGCTTTCCTTGGCCGGAATGAGTGCGGCATCGGTATGGCAAGAGGCACAATTTAATTGGGCGAAGAGCAGGCGTCCTTCGCGACGTTGCGTTGCCGCCCCAAGTTCAGGGCTGGCCGCGTGCGTGAACATGGTGGGTGGTAGCGGCTCGAGCGGGAAATCTTTCGACGACCAATTGACCCGCACAAAGGTATCGCCCTTGTCGGCGCTGCTGATTTCCGCGATGAGATGATTGGCGCCCTTGTTTAACTGAATGGGTTTCAAGCCTGGCCCTTCGGCTAACGCTTGTCCGTTGAGTGTAAGTTTAAACTTACCGGAAGATTCAATCCCGAGTTTGAAGCTGCCGCGGATGGGCGACTGGATGTCGCCTTCCCATTTCACGTTGAAAGGGCCGCGGGCAAGGAACGGTGTCGGTGCCTGCTCAGCTGGCACGTAGAGAGCGAGGAGGCGATCGACGCGCACATCAGCTTTGCCAGCGGTGGTGAAAGTGACGGCAAGGCCGGGGGCGTCCTCGGCAGCAAGGCTGAGCGCAAGTGACGCGGCGAACAGTTGGAAGAGGCGGCGGAAGGACATGGGGCGACTTCAGTCTATTGGGTGGATATTCCGTGAGGCAGGCAAGCATCCAACAAAAAGGCCCGGCAGATGCCGGGCCTTTGTCTAGGGCTTTCGCCTTACTTACTTGGCGAAGCTGCGGTAATCCTGACCTTCTTTTTCCGGCACCACGTTGATGGTGCTGCCGATGTCGTCTGGGACGCGTGTGCCGTCGACGGCCTTCACGTTCATCTTGATGCGCATCTGCATCACGGGCACGAGGCCCGGGACTTCGAGGAACACCGACTTGCCGTCATCCGACAACTTCACGGACTTAATGGCGACGGTGTCATTACCTTTTTGATCAGGATTGCTGACCTTGTACTCGGCGGAGCCGTATTCACCGGTCCAGCGATAGTTGTACTGGCTGATGGACCAGTTCTGCAGGTCGGCGGCGGTCTTCTTATCGAGGGCGCCCGTGAAGCCGATGGTGATACCCTGTGTCGAGACGTGCAGCGACTCCTGCATGGTCACGGACTTGCCAGTGTAGCGCACGCGCTGGATGGCACCATCCTTGACGCCATTGGTCTGCCAGCCTTTGAGGCCGGCGACATAGAGCTGGCCGTCAATCGGGCTGAAGCGGGCGCGCATCAGGCCGGTGGCGAACTTGAGGGGGAACTTCACGACGCCGCCCTGGGCGACGTCACCGACGCGTTCCTGCAAGACTGCGAAGAGCGAAGACTTGCCGTAGGAGAGGTAGAGCATGCGGCCTTCGAAAGGACCCCACTTGCCCTTGTTAGCGGGTACCCAGATTTGTGAACCATTGGAGTTGTCCACGTCGTAAGGCACCCAGCAGAGGTGGGGACTATATTTGGCGGGCGGGGTGTTCTGGTGCGAGAGGTCGGGGACTTCGATGAAGTCGCCAGGCTTGGAGTAGTGGATGTAGTCCACGGGTACCCAAGTGCCTTGGTTGTCGCCGTTCGAGATTTCATCGTTAGGTCCGACGCACATGCCGTTCGGAGCGCGGATGCCAGTGGCGTGGACTTCGAATTTCTTACCGTCGGCGGATACCTTGAAGATGCAACCGTGGTGGTTGCTGAGAGGGCCCCATCCGCGGCCTCCTGGGTTCACGGGTCCGCCCTTGAGGAAGTAGAAGTTGCCTTGGGAGTCCGTCTGCAGGTCGAACGTGAACTCGTGGAAGTTCGAGGTGACCTGGACGTCGTTATTGAAGTTTTCGTAGAAGTCGGCTTCGCCGTCGTTATTGAAGTCGTGCAATAGGGTGATCTGGTCGCGGCCGAGGACGTAGATCTGCTCGTTGACAATCTTCAGGCCGAGGCCGTGGAAGATGCCGGTGGCGAAACGGTGCCAAGTAATCTTGCCGAGCTTTTCATCGGAGAACTTGCCGATCCACACGTCGCCGCTCCAGGTGGCGAAGGCGATGCGGCCATCCTTGAAGAAGTCGATCGCGCCGACGCGAATCCATGAGTTGTAGGGGTTGTCTGAAGGGACGGTGACATTGTCCACGACGTACGGGGAATTAAGAATCTCCGCGAGTTTGTCCTTGAGCGCCTGCTTCTGGCCGGCGTCGTTTTCGCTTTCAATCTGAGCCTTCACCTTGTCAGCCTGCTTGTCCTGGTCGATGTCCCCGAGGACGCCTTCGGTCACGACATCCTTAGTCCAGTGAGCGGGCCCGCCCTTGGTGAAGGTGCGTAGGTCAGCCGCAACGGCGGTCTGGGCGGTGATCTTGCGGAGCACGTCGCCGGAGTTGATGTTGCCGTGCGCAAAGGAGACCTTGAAGGAGGTACCGGCGGCGACCTTGGCGAGCTTTAGGGAGAGGAAGTTTCCGTTGACGCTGAGGGCGGAACCAGCGGGCAGTCCGTTGACGGTCACGGTCGTGAGCTCATCGGCGGGCTTCACCAGTGTCGGGGCATTCTTGGCGACTTTGGCGTCGGTCTTCTTGGCCGGCTTCTTAGCGTCGGCGGGCGGCATCGGCAGTTCCATGCGCACGATGGCGTTGGCGCTGTCGGCGAGGTCAGCCTTGCCGCCGTAAGGGAGATCCATGAGGCGGACGGAGGAGTCGAGTTCGCCCTTCACGACGGTGAAGGAGCGGCTGAGGACGACGTTGGTACCGATGGTTTCCATTTCAGCGCTTTCGAGAATCTCGGCCTTGCCCACGCTGTAAGCGAAGACGACGCGGTCGCCGTGCAAGTACAGGCCTTGGTATTTAGCGTGTTCGCGGGGCAGGGGGCCGAGCGCAATGGTGGCGGCATTAGGGCCAACGGGCAGGGTGCGCGTTTCGGCGAAGGAGCCATTGAAGCTCCAGCCAGGGCCGGGGTTGGTTTCGAAGAAGACTTTGGCACCAGCAGCCGGGCTGGGGTTCGGGCCGTGACCACCATCAAAGGCGACGCCCTTGAATTTCATCCAGCCACCGGTCCAGCCGCCAGCACCACGGAGGGTCTCGGTATCGAAGGCGTAGCCGGCGTCGCGGCTGCCGAGGTTGACCATGACTGCCTTATTGGCGGCACAGCCTCGCTGTTTGAAGGGGCTTTCGCCCTGGGTGTTATCGATGGAGGCGGCCAGGAAACGGCCGTAATCCATGGCTTCCCACTTAGGGAGGGGCTTGGCGTCGGGCTTCTTGGCCTCGTCGGCGGCGAAGGCCGGGCTAGCCACAAGGGCGAGCAGCAGGCTGATGCGTGTCAGGGTATTCATGTGATTGGAAAGGGGTAGGCTTAAGGGGGTAGGGGAGTCAGAATTGATGAAACCGCCCCCCGCTGTCCATCGTATTGGAGCGATACGAGGGGAGGAGGTTCCATCTGAAGAGTAAAGATAGTCGAAGGGTGTCAGGTTCAGGGGCAGTGCGACACGGTGGAGGTGAGCGTAATCCGCCGAATAAGGGGTTTGTCTGGCCTTGCTGGCGGGTTGGGCTGGGGGTTTTCTGGAGGTCTACCCCCTCTCATATGAGCCGTCATTTTCTCCCGTTGGTCGTCTTGGTTTGTGCCGGCTTTTTTCAGGGGGTCGCCGCCGTGTCGCCTGCCACGGAGGGTTCGTTGGTCTTCAATGCGACCACGCCGACCAACGACCTTAAGGGTGCCCTGTCGGCTCAGGTGCTCTTCGCTCAAAGCCAGGTCATCCCGGCCCACGTGCGTGAAGGGGATCGCCAGCCTCACCTGATCGGCTTGCGCAAGGCCTTGCTGATGGTGCGGCCGCTACGTGCGGAGGCCGCGCCGATGACGGTCACGGTGCTGGCGGCCCAGGGTAAGGTGCTGGGGACGTTGCCCTTGAATCCGCCGAAGCTGCTGCCGAAGACTGCGTACTTCGTGGAAGGCACGCCAGACGCCGGCATGGATTTCTCGGTGAAGAATGGTTCGACCGGCACGGTCGCGGGCGCGGCAGATATCCAAAAACTCGGCGAAGCCAGTGGCGCCGGCCTGCAAGCGTGGCTGCGGCGATTCCCCGTCGTCCAGGTCGAGACGGCCGATGGCCAGTGGGTGCGCGATATCTATTTTCCCTCGGGCAAGGGCTTCGACGGCAAGGTCGTGCGCGTGAATGCCAACGCCGGCTATGCTTCCGCAATCCATTACGGCGCCCGGCAAGTGAGCCTCAGTCGCGGCCAGAGCATGCTGTTTAAGTGCGCCAACGGTCAGTGGTTTCGCGAGGGCGAACTGGATAACAACGCCCTCCGTTATGCGTCTGACGCTTGGAGCGTCGTGCTGCCAGCAGAGTGGATTCAGCCCGGCCTGAGCCTACGCTTTCAGCAAGGCACCTCCGTTGGTGAGCTTACTCCCGTCGAGGTCGGCGCACCGACGCAATTACTCATTCATACAATCGACTTGGGTTTCCTGACGACGCCCCGCGGCGCCTTCGGGTTCGCCAAGGATCCCGAAGCGCATCGGGAATACTTCCAGACGGCGCCGGTCAGTCGCTTCATTGTGACCCAATACGCTCCCCTGTCCTTGCCGGAAGTGATGCTGCCCACGGGGGTGCTTCTGAAGGAAGTCGATCCGAGTAAGGGCGGATGGCACGAGGGCGCGATGCGCCAGCACATTGGCAAAGAGCTGATCTCGCACGGCATCGATAATGCCAATTACGGTTTTCACAGTACCGCCGGCCAGGGTGAGAAGAGTCACCCTTACCTAGTGGCCCAGCTTGCGGCCCACAACAGCCGCGGGGTATATTCCAACGGCGTGCAGGTTCACGGCGGTTCGGGCGGCAACGGTATGGTGACGTTGGACGATTCGCTCGGCAACGAGTTCAGCCATGAGGTCGGTCATAACTACGGCCTCGGCCATTATGTCGACGGCTTCAGGGGCTCAGTGCACCGCAGCGCCGATCAAATCAACTCCACTTGGGGTTGGGACGCCGACAAGAATCGCTTCATCCCGAACTTCTCACCGGTCCGCACGGGCAAGGATGCGACGCTCGAAGGTAAGTCGCAGGCGCCTTTCGATGGTCGTACCTTCGGCTTCGATGCGATGGCGGGCGGCAGCCCGTTCTCTGCTTTCAATCGTTTCACACTCTATACGCCCAATACGTCGGCAATCATCCAGGAGTTCCTCGAAGGCAAGGCGGTCTTCGATGCGCGCTCGCCCACCGGGTTTATGAAATGGAACGAGAAGGCGTCGCGCATGGAGTCTCACGCCTATCGCATCGAGACGATTCATGAAGTTGTCGCGCCGATTAAGGGTCTGAGCGAAGAGAGTCTCGCCAAGCTTCTTGCGGAGAATGACCGTGTCGTGGTTGCGATGGGCGACGGAAACTGGACCAAAGAGATTCCGCTGCCGCGCGCCTCTTCCGCCAATCAAGGTCGCGTGGTGTCGGTCGCGCACAGTGCTGGTTATGACTCGGTGTTACTAATGAACGGAGCGCAGGTGAAGGTCTCCCGGGGTTTCGAGAAGACCTTCTTTTCAGACGGAAAACGATGGAAGGATGGCCCCGGTGCCGGCAATTCCCATGAACGTAAGCCGGTGCAGTTCGGCGTTCCGGTCGTGACGCTCGTCGGGTATTACGACCCATCCCAGCAGCTGCAGAGCTATGTCTACCCAGCCCTGCACGGCGCCTTCGGTTACTGCTACGCGGACGACTCGGCGCAGTTAAAGCCCGATGATTGCCAGCTGGTGGTCGAAACGAAGGCCGGCCTCCTCCGGTTCCGCCTGGAGGGCCGTCGCCTTGATCCGGCTTGCATGAACAAGTTCCACGTCAACATCCCCGAGGCCAGTCAGCCCCGCAACTTCGCTGTCGTCTGCGGCGGCAAAGTCCTGGATAAGCGTGCCATCACGCCGATCGCTGAGAAACTCGCCGTGACCGTGAATGGCTTCACGCCGCCCGCTAAGTAGGCCGCCGCGGGCAAGGTTTCAGCGGATAGTGGTTGGCGGTTAGGGACGCCGACCAGCCAAAGGCCAACAAGCGGTCGCTTAATTGCCTCCCCGCTGGTTGCTGGCTTTCTCTGGCCCACTGATCCTCCGGGCCTCACTTCCTCTTTGTGCCTTCGCCTTCCAGCACCCCGGCAGGTGTTCGTCGAGTACGCCGACGGCCTGCAGGGTGGCTTGGATAATTGTCGGGCCGACAAATTTCATCCCGCGCTTTTTAAGTTCCTTGGAAATCTTTTCGGCCAGGGGCGAAGTGGCCGCGGGCTGGCGGGAACGACGTACGAGCGGCTGGCCGTCGACATGCGACCAGAGCCATTTCGCAAAACTGCCGTACTCTTTCTGCAGGACCATAAATGCCTGCGCATTGAGTGCGGCGGATGCGAGTTTTCCACGATGGCGAATCAGTCCGGCATTCTGCATCATTAAGTCGACTTTTCGGTCATCATATTTCGCGACCTTCCGGACGTCGAAGTTCGCGAAGGCTTGCCGGTAGTGTTCTCGCTTCTTCAGGACGGTAATCCAGGAGAGTCCCGCTTGGGCGCCTTCGAGTATCAGTTGCTCAAAGAGGAGTCGGTCATCGTGCACGGGCACGCCCCATTCGTCATCATGATAGGCGATGTAAAGCGGATCGTCGCCGCACCAAAAACAGCGAGCCTTCGGCTTGGCCACGTCAGCTCTTGGTCGAGAGCCCGCGAATCCAGGCAATCCAGCCAGCGGGCAGGCCACGCGCGAGCGCACCACGTAAGATTTTCTCGTGGTAGAGCTTCGAGGGCAGGTGCGGACCCGTGGGATCTACGACTTTATAGGCCTGGCAATCCAGCGGGCAGTCTTCGAGCCCGGCTTCGAGCACGGTCAACTTGATCCGCTTGTAGGGGGTGCCTTCCGCGTCATCCATGCGGGTCCAATCGGAAGCAGTCATTTCATAGACCGCGCCCCAGACGCCCGGTGAGTCTGTGTCTTCTACGATGTCCGCCGCGCCGCCGCCCCAGGTGGTGCTCGGGTGCGTGAAAGCGAGGCGATGCTTGGGCAGGAAGGCCTTGCTGCGGTATTGTGAGCCGGGGCAACGGCGCTCCATCTGGGTTGAGTCCAGATTGGAGCCGTAGGCGAAGTAGTACCTGCTCATGCGAAGGGATAGGGACTTTGCCCATCTCGGCCGGAGATGCAATCAAGGATGGCCGCCGCAGGGTGGCCGAGGGGTGGGGCGTGGCTTCGCCGCGCCCTCCCTTTGTCCGCCCTGCGGCGGATTGCTTCTCAGCATGCCAGCAGTCCCCCTTGCGCCCGCTTCGCGCCTGTTTCGCAGCCGTTCACCAGCCCAGCCGACCCCTACAAATTCTTCAGAATTTGCGCGTCAGTCCCACGTAGGCGGAACGTGGCTGGGCACCATAGCCGAGGGCGGCCGGCGGGGCGGTCTCCCCGAAGAGGTTCTCCACGCGCAGGGAAATCTCGGTCTGGTCATTCCAGGCATAGCGTACCCAGATTCGGCAGAAGGTGGCGGTGGGCAGGTCGACGCGCGAGCTGGTATTCCAGTCATAGTCCACCCGGCCTCGCTGGACATTCACCGCCGCCCCGAAGGTCCAGGTTTCGTTTGGGATAATTTCGGTCCCTAGCGAAAGCACGAGATGCGGACGACGTAGGAGCGACTCTCCGGCGGTCACCATCCCGGCGTAATCGGTTAGGGCTTTGCTTTCGAGATAGGTGGCGGCCCCAAAGACGCGTAGTCCCTTGGCTGGGCGGGCTGAGGCGCCGAGCTCGATGCCTTGCGTGCGGGCCTTGGCGATGTTGAAGGTCTTCCAATCGACCGGATTGTAATCAATCAAGTCGGTCAGGTTATTTTGGAACGCGACTAGCGTCCAGCCAAGGGCGTTAGGTACCGCGTCCTCGTGGCGTAGCCCGATCTCATAACCTGTGTTCGCTTCGGGGCGCAGTGCCAGTCCACCCGAGGTGCCATAGGCGAGGTCGTTGGCGGCTGGTGCCCGGTAAGCCGTCGCGGCTTTCGCGTGCAGGGTCAGTTCTTTGCTGAGCGTACGGGCGTAGGAAATTTCCCCCGTGGTCTTACCTTCAAAATCCGAGAAGCTGTCCCGACGCACCGAAAGACGGAGGCGATCTACGGAAGTTACCTTCCAGTCGGCACGCGTCCAAATACCGAAGCTTTCCATGGTGTCCTTCCAGTTGGTGGAGCCAGCGGCGAGTGCTTGTTGGTCGTAGCGTGAATTTTCATAACTCAAACCGAGGCCGAGCGTCAGGGTGGGCTTCACTTTCCAGTCGGCAAACGCGGTGAGCTCATCGCGGTTGAGGTTGAATTTCTGATAATAGAGGTAGGGTGTGGCAAAGCTGTCCACGCCGTCCAGCCGGCTCGTCACGGTTGAGCCACCGTGCGACCAGAAGGCCGCCGCGCTCAAGGTGTCATCATTATATCGTAATCCAGGTGAGAGCATCCAGCCGCGATCTTTCTCCCAGTCGTTCGGGTCGCCATTGGCCGGATTGCTCGTCGTGGACTGGCCGGGCAGACCGGCGTTCCCTAAGTCAACCGAGGCAATCACATCGAAGACGAGATGGGGTGAGAGGCGCCATTCGCTTTTCAATAGGCCGGTCCCGGCATCGCGTGCCCCGTTCGTGCGCCACCCATCGTCGTGCGATGAGGTAAAGGTGAAAGCGGTCCCCTGGGTTGCGGGATTCTTCCCTTCGGCGTTATTCGTCAGGTAGCTGAACCCGAGGGAGGCGCGACCAAACGAACCCGCCTCGAGATTCAGCGTGCCGCCCATTTTGTCAGTGAGCGGATCGGGCAGTCGCAGGTCGACGACGCCACCTAAGGCGTTCGCTCCGTAAAGCGTCGAGGAAGGTCCGCGCATGATTTCCACCGAGGAGAGGCCGAAGATGCGATAGCGCCCGATTTCGTAACTATTGGAAAAGCCCTGGGGGAGGCGCCGACCGTCCAACAGGACGGCCGTCTGTGACGAATTGGTGCCGCGGAGGAAAAGAGAGCCGACGGAGCCTTCGCCGGATTGCTCCGTGGCATAGACTCCGGGGACGGAGCCGAGCAGTCCGGTTAACGTCGTTACACCCGCTTCACTCGCCGCGGCGACGTCGACCTGGGACACGGAAGGGGAGGCGTCCGCCAGTGGGGCCGCCTGTCGAGTTTCCACCACCACGGTCTCCGGGAGCCGCGTGGGCGCCTGGGCGAGGATGAGTGCCAATAAAGAGATCACCCGGGCACAATCCCGGCCCCTTTCGGACGTTCAACCTAAAAGGGGCTGGAGAAAGTCGGCGGGATTGTCATCATGTATTTCCGATGGGCTCTGATATTACCAACGAACCTGACCTCGGCGCCGTCCGGCAGTTCTCCATCTTCGTCGAAAACAAGGTCGGCCGACTCAATGAGCTCGTGGAATCCCTGGCCGGTGCCGATGTGCATATCATGGCACTTTGCCTCGTGGACACCACGGACTCGACCATCATCCGCATTGTCGTCGATTACCCGGAGCGGGCCGAACAGATTCTCGATGAACACCATTTTGCGCATGATGACGTCCCCGTCGTCGCGATCGAGCTGCAGTCCGAAGCACAGTTGAAGGACGTCACCGGCGTTCTGCTTAAGGCTGAGATCAATATTCATTACGTGTACCCGTTCCTCTTCCGACCGAACGGCCGCTATGGCCTCGTCGTGCGCACCGAGGCGCAGGAACTCGCCGCCTCCGTCCTCTCCCGCCATGGCATTACCGTGTTGGGTCGGAATGATATTGCCCGATAGTGTTGCTGTCGGGAAATGGGGGACAGCCGTTCACCCTGTCCCCGCGTGACTCCGTCGCACTGGGTAGGGACAGTACCACGTGCTGTCCTAGTGCCTGCCTCTATCTTGGGTAGGGACGGCTGTCCCCAGCCGTCCGTTCGCGGACAGACACGCGTACCTCCTTCGACTTACTGTCCTCTCGCTCTGAGCAGGTAGGGACAGTACCACGTGCTGTCCTAGTCTTTACTTCTGTCTTGGGTAGGGACGGCTGTCCCCAGCCGTCCGTTCGCGGACAGACACACGTACCTCCTTCGACTTAATATCCTCTCTGGGCCAACGGCGGGTTGGGGACAACCCGCCCTACCCAAGACAAGACGCCCGCCTGCTTCGCAGTAGTGCCCATCTGCCTTTGCTTCGCAGCCGTTCACCCTGTCCCCGCGTGACTCCGTCGCACTGGGTAGGGGCAGCACCGCGTGCTGCCCTAGTCTTTACTTCTCTGGGTCAACGGCGGGTTGGGGACAACCCGCCCTACCCAAGTCAACTGACGCGCGCCCGCAGC
>CAIKRN010000229.1 GCA_903829855.1 uncultured Opitutia bacterium | reverse complement strand
GTCTCGACGCCTTATTCGCTGACGCGTCGTCTGACGGAAGGCGCCCGCGGCGAAGTCTGCCGCAAGATTATCCAGCGCGGCCTGATCCTCGTCCTACTTGGTATCATCTATAACAACGGCCTGCAGTGGAAGGGGCTTGAAGGCATGCGGTTCGGTAGTGTGCTCGGCCGCATCGGCCTGGCGGGCATGTTCGCCCAGCTCATTTTCGCTTTTAATTACGAGATGCCGAAACGGCTCTGGGTTTGGTTCGCGGGCGTATTGCTCGGCTATTGGGCAATCATGTCGCTGGGTCATGCGCCTGGTTTTGCCCCGGGAGATCTGACCATGGAGGGAAACTTTGCCAGTTACGTCGATCGCTTGATCTTGCCCGGACGGCTGCACCTTAAAATTCACGACCCCGAGGGCTTGCTCGCCGTCCTGCCGGCAATTGGTAATGCGTTGTTAGGCATTCTTGCCGGCCTATGGTTGCGTCGACCTTCGACGGAGGTTTCTGGTGACCGCAAGGCTGCCGGCCTAATGGTTGCCGGCTTGGCTTTGTTGGTCGGAGGGTATGTCTGGGATCTAGTTTTCCCGATTAACAAGAACCTGTGGACGAGCTCTTTTGTGCTGTGTACCTGTGGATGGTCCAGTCTCCTGCTGGGCGCCTTTTATTGGTTCATTGATGTGCGTGGGTGGCTACGCGTCTTCGGCGCCTTCTTTGCGGTCGTCGGCATGAACTCCGTGCTCATTTATATGGCAGGGAAGTTCCTCAACTTTGATTACACCGTGAAGGCTATTTTTAGCGGTGTAGCCAAATTCCTGCCAGCGGGGTGGGCCGCCCTGTTGCTCGCCATCGGCTTCTTCATGGTCGAGTGGACGTTGCTCTGGTTCTTGAAGCGGCAGAAACTGTTCCTTAAGGTTTAGGCTGGCCGGGGTCTTCGCTTGTCTTCCGCCTCATCTGGATGAGGCTATCAGTATGGATGAACCTGAGCTGAAGATCACGCGTGGCGACATCATCGCCCGGGGTGTCCTCTGCCATTGTCCCAATTGCGGGAAGCGTGGTCTGCTCGCCTCCTGGTTCCGCTTGAACAAAGCCTGTCACGCCTGCGGCATGGACCTCGCCCGGTCCCCCGGTCTTTATTCCGGCACGACCTCGATTGGCTACGTTGCCGCCATCATCTTCGTTATCATCCCGGTCTCTTTCTTAGTCGTCTTCAAGGTGCTTTCGGTCACGACCGGAGTGTTGCTCGGGATTTTTGGATCCTTCGGCTTTATCGTGTTAATCTACCCCGTCATGCTCTGCTGGATGGTCATGGCCTACCACGTGGCGATGCCAGGGGAACTGCCTGGGAATGGCGGCGGGTCAGAGGAGGAAGGCTGACGCTGGCCTTGACATACATCTTCATATCTGGATAAGAAGATACTTCAAATGTCACGCCGGCACCTCATCGAAGCCCTCCGCCGACCCGTGCGACCTGCGGTGTCGGTGGAGTTCTTTCCGCCCAAGGATGCGGAAGGTGGGGCGCGGATGCTGAAGGTGGCCGCGACGCTTAAGCCGCTCGGGATTGATTTCGCCTCGATCACCTACGGTGCTGGCGGCACTTCCCGTGACACCACCATCACCTACGGAGCAGAACTGGTAAAACTGGGCATTCCGCTCATCGGACACCTCACCTGCGTCGGCCACTCGCACGCGGAGCTGGCGGCGATCATCGCCCAATATGATGCGGCGGGATTCTCGGGCATCCTGGCCCTGCGTGGCGATCCGCCCAAGGGGCAGTCTGAATTTGTGCCGCATCCTCAGGGTTTCGCGCACGCCCAAGAACTCGTCCGGCAGATCAACGTCGAACGGCCTGGTCGTTTTGCGGTAGGGGTTGCGGGCTTCCCGGAGCGTCACCCGGACGCCGCGGACGACCTTTCGGACATCCGTTTCCTTGCGGGTAAGGTCGCGGCGGGCGCCGATTTCGTGACCACGCAGCTGTTCCTGGATAACGACGATTACTTTCGCTTCGTCGCCCGCGCCCGGGCGGCCGGCGTGTCGGTACCCATTCTTCCAGGCATCATGCCCGTACTCTCCTTGAAGCAAGCGCGCAACTTTTGTGGGTTCTGTAAGGCCAGGATTCCCGATGCCTTGGTGCGGGAACTCGAGGCCTGCGGTCCGGATGAAGAAGCCCAGCGTAAGGTCGGGGTTTCCTGGGCCGTGCGCCAGGCTCGCGGCTTGGTCGCGCGCGGTGCACCCGGTTATCATGTATATATACTAAACAAGGCAGAGTCGGCCGTGGAACTCTTCGCGGCGTTGCGGGATTAAGGCGGTGACCTCACATCAATAGGTTTGTAAAGGCCGGGGCCCGCTCGTGTGATGGGGCATGGCGAACACCCCTGCACCTTCGGTTACTGGCTGGCAATCTGGCTTCTGGTGCCTGATGGGGACGCAGTTCCAAAACGCTTTCAGCGACAACGCCCTGAAGCAGTTGATCTCCTTAATTCTGTTGGTGGGTGCCACAGAAGAGGCGGGGGCCACCTTCATGGCATATGGGACGGCCGCGTTCTCGGCTCCCTTCATCCTTTTCTCCATGTTCGGGGGTTGGCTGGCGGATCGTTTCAGCAAGCAGCAAATTATGATCAATGTGAAGTTGGCTGAAATGGGCATCATGCTGTTCGCCGCGCTGGCCTTGTTTGTGCATGGCTCTGGAGGTCTTAGCTTGGGTCTGAAACTGACGGCTGTCTTCATGATGGGCTGCCACAGCGCAATCTTTGCACCTTCGAAATACGGTATCTTGCCAGAGATTCTTCCGCATGAAAAACTCTCTTGGGGCAATGGTATCCTCGAACTCCTGACTTTCATTGGAATCATCGCGGGGGTCTTGGCGGCAGGTTATTTCTCCAGACACATGAGCCCAGGTAAGGAGTGGCTGGCTGGCTTTATCTTGATGGCGATTGCCTTTGGAGGGTGGCTACTTAGCCGCCATATCACCCCGACTCCTGCGGCAGACCTCAATTGCGCCCTGCGGCTCAATCCGTTGGCTGATTTACGGACGCAACTCACGGGCATGAGGCAAGACCGCGACTTGTGGCGTGCCTGTTGGGGGAATGCTGGATTCTTCTTTGTCTCTTCCCTGGTGCTGAATAATCTGACCGTGTATGGGAAGGTGATCCTCAAGCTAGCCGATGACGACAACAGTGCGCTCACCGCCTTTCTAGCGCTGGGCATCGGTATCGGCAGTGTCGTCGCTGGGTATGCTTCCCGCGGAAAGATTGAATATCGATTGGTCCCGATTGGTGCTGTGGGGCTGGCGCTCAGCACCATTCCGATGGGCATGGAGGGAATTACCGCCAACACTTTCCGGATTTGTCTGGCCGCTCTGGGTTTCGCCGCCGGACTTTTCATCGTTCCGATTGCTGCCGTCCTTCAGCATCGCCCGCCAGCCGCAAGCAAGGGGGCAGTGCAGGGTGCCGTCAGTTTTATCAGCTGGGTTGGCATTTTGGGTTCAGCGGGCGTGCTCTTGATTAATGATAAACTCCAAGCCGTATCCTGCGGCCAGATTTTCTGGTTTTGCGGGATGTGTGCGATCATCACGGGCGCCTATTCAGCGATTTCCCGAGG
>CAIKRN010000228.1 GCA_903829855.1 uncultured Opitutia bacterium | reverse complement strand
GTTGAGACTGGTGAGCAGGGTGCTGACGGGTTGGCGATAGGTGAGTACGCGTGTGCTGTCGGTCTGCAGGGCAGCGACAATCAGGTCATACATGACTTTGATTTCATCTTTGCCGGCGAGGCCGGGCTTGGGTTCAGGGAAAGGCGCCTTGGCTTTGGGGCGGTCGAGCCACTGTTCGTCCTTGGACAGGCGGAGCTCGATGTCGCGGATGCTCTGGAAGTATTCGTCGAGTTTGTCGGTGTCGCTACGCGAGAGGCCGCGGCGGACGCGGGCGGCATCTTCAAGGACGGCATCGAGCACGCTGCGCTGCTGGGCGAGTAAGGCCTGGCGCTGGGCGAGCGGCATGGTCTCGTCGGAGAACAGTCGGTGGTAGGCGGCGACGGGGTTCTCGTGGCCGATTAGCGGCTTGCCGCGAGCATCCCAGGCCATCGAGCCGGGGCCGTGGCCGGAGTCGCCTGCATTGGCGCAATCGATGCGGATGGATCCGTAGCGCGTGTTCATGCCGAGGCGCATCGCGGCGACTTGGTCCGCCGAAATGCCATTATGGAAACTCTGGCCTGGCTCGGCGTAGCGATTGGCACCCGTCAGCCAGAAGGTACTGCCCCAGTGGGCTTCATCGCTGAACTTATTGGAAAGCCCTTGGACGAGCGTGAAATCCTTCTTGTGTTCGGCGAGCGGGGCGAGCCCGACGGGCAGGGCGTAATCCGCACCAGTATCCTTGAGCGCGGGGAACCAAGTCTCGTTAGTCACGCCATAGCCGAAGCCGAGGAAGACCATGCGCTTCGGCTGCGTCGAGGGTTTCTCGGCGGCGAAGGCCTTGAAGCCGAGTGAGCTTAGCGCCGGGAGCGCGACGAGGGTGCCGGCGGCGCGGAGGAAGTGACGGCGGCTAAGGTCGGGTTGGCTCATTTAGTTTGGAAAGTTTCGGAGAGGACGAGGGTGCGAAGGAAAGTGGCCATCTGGTAATCCTGAGACTGGGCTTGCTTGAGGATGTCCGCGGCGAGGGGGTCGTCGAGGAAGCCAAAGGGGCGACCCATGCCATATTCAATAAGGGCTTCGGTGAAGCCTCGAGCGAATTTCTCCGGTTGAGCAGCGATCAGGTCACGAAGTTCGAAATAATCCTTAAAACTGGCGCCTTTGTAGAAGGCGCCGGAGGGGCTGATGGGCCAGGTTTTGCTGCCGACTCCCTTCTTTTCATAAGTCTCCGTGGTCCGCCATTTTCCCGTGGCGTTGAAATTCTCCAGTCCGAAGCCGATGGGGTCGATCTTCCGGTGGCACTGGGCGCACTGGGGTTGCTCTTGGTGCGCGGCGAGGCGTTCGCGCGTGGAGAGAATCTTGTCTTCGAGGCGATTGAGCTGCGGTACGTTGGGTGGCGCGGGGGGCGGGGGTTCGTGCAGGATCTTGCGGAGAATCCAGGCGCCGCGTTCAACGGGGCTGGAGTCGCGTCCGTTGCTACCCATGGCGAGCGTCGCGGCCATGCCGAGTAGTCCGCCTCGAGGGGAATCCTTGGGGAGGGGCACCTTGCGGAAGGCATCACCACGCACATCGCTCAAGCCGTAGTAGTCGGCGAGCAGTCCGTTGATTACGACGTAATCGCTCTTGAGTAAGCGGCGGAGGCTGTCGCCTTGGCGCAGGATGTGGTCGATGGTCTGGTAGACTTCATCACGAGCGGCAGCCTTGGTGCTGTCGTCGAAATCTTTGTGCAGCTTGGTGTCGAATTGGAAGAAGTCCAAGCGGTGTAGTCCGAGCCACTGATGCGTGAACCCGGTGACGAAGGCGGACGACTTCGGGTCGGCGATGAGCCGATCGACCTGGGCGCCCAGAATCTCGGGCTCGTGCAGGGTATTTTGTTCCGCGAGGCGGAGGAGTTCGGCGTCGGGTGGGGCGCTCCAGATGAAATAGGAAAGTCGGGCCGCGAGTTCGAT
>CAIKRN010000227.1 GCA_903829855.1 uncultured Opitutia bacterium | reverse complement strand
GGCAGGGGGGCAGCCGTGGTTACGTCGATATCCCATGCGGCGAAATCTTCGGAGACGTGGACCCATATGTCGCGGATGGCGTCGAGATTAGCTTGGGCAGTCGGTGAAGATGTTCCCGACAACTGGAAGGGCGGAGTATTGGTGACATCGAAAAAGCGGGAAATATTCCCTATGAAATCAAGATAGAGTACGCGGGTGGCGCCAGGGCGGCTGTGCAGCTGGAAGGCGGTAGTTGCGTTTACTGCAGGTGGCGGTCCCGTGTAGGTCGACGTGTCGGGGCCCGTTTGGATTTTGAGCATTGGGCCGTGTCCGGTGGCGCTAGCAGTGGGCGTATATTTACAGATGTAGATGAGCTGATTATCTGCCGAGACATGCAGCGAACTGTCGCGGGCGACCATCGCTTTGACTTCGGCCAAGGACCGGCCAACTTTGGCCCCAGCAATTTGCAGGCGCTCATCGGGCACCTCAATCCCCAATGCCACCCCTTTAAGCTTACCGACTGGGGTCGCCCCGAAGACGGAAGTGACGAACAAGAGAAGGGTCAGCAGGCGGACAAGCAGTGAATTCATGTGAGTGGCAAGAGGTGGGGCGAACCTAGTGTTAATACTATAATTATTTTAATACAAAGTAATTTACAGTATATTATAGTATAAAAGTCCGTCAGGGTAGCGGCGGCCGGGGCACCCTGCCCCCAGCTTAAAGCATCTGGAAAAACCCTGGGGGCCGCGGGGCCGCCTAAAACGACGAACACGGGAGGCCGCTCAACCCTGGGAGGCCAGAGCCTGACCTACCGTGCAGGCTAAGACTGATGAAACCGCCGCAGTCCCCTCCTCAGGGGTTCTGGCTGATGGTCACGGAATTGACCGTATTCTCGGTGCCGAGGTAACCGAAGCCCGCGAGGGTGATATTGGAGACCGTGAAGGTATAGCTGACGGAAGCTTTCTTGAGCTGCTTGGGCATGGAGATGTAGACCATTCCGTTGGCGTCACTGCGGGCGGCAGCCTTGCCATTCAAGGAGCCAGTGACATTGACGTAGACCGACGCATAACGCGCAGGCTCGCCGTAGAGATTGACGCACTGGATTGCCACGGTTGCGGCATTCTCGACATTGGTGACAGTATGCCAGCTGGCGGACATGCTAGCGACTTTCAACCGAGGCGGAGCCACGGTGCCGGTCACATGAACCGTAATCGTCGCAGGGGGAGAGGTCAGGCCCTTGTTGTCCGCAATGGTCAACGAGACTTTGTAATCCCCTGGTTCATAAAAGGTATGAGAAGGAGCAACCATCGCTGAGGTGTTGTTCACCGTGAGGCCCTTGGGGTCGCCGAAATCCCAGAGGTAGGAAGTGATGGTCGCACCTGGGCTAGAGGAGCTAGAGCCGTCGAACGTAGCAGTAAAAGGGACTCCACTGATGTTGGCGGCAGCATTGGTCCACATCGGCACCGCAGCAGGTCCGACGAAGGCAGGCCAGCTACCCGTCAGTGCATAACGACCGATTGATCCATAATCGTTATAGGAAGTGGTCGGAGCTCCCGCCCCTACCCCTTTGACCTTGAGGTAGTAGGTGTCGCGGGACGTCACGTTCTTGGAGATGGTGGCGTCCATGGTGGTACCCGTGCCGATGTTGGTCAGGACCTGGACTCCGGCAGAGTCGTACAGCGTAAGTGACATCTTGAGGTCAGGGGAGGCCGCGCTGACAAGCCCTTGGAGGTTGATCAGGCCAGGCCCAGCCATGAATTTAAAGTAATCCACGTCAGTCTGACTGCCGATGAAGCCGCCGACACGATTGACACCCGCCTGCGTCAAGGGGCTCGCCGGAATCAGGGTGGCCGTGGCGGGGGTGTCGCCATGGTCATCGGGCAGCAGTGGGAGATAAGTTGAAATGACGGCCACCTCATCTTGGAAGGTGCCTGCCACACCAGTACCGGCACCATGCCGAGCGCCCGTGTATTGACCCTTACACCACTGGGTCACGGTGCTCCAATAGCTCCCACCCATAATGGGGGCCCAAGAGTCTCCACCGGTACCATGGCCGGTGTAGTACTCGCCGGTCGCATCGCGATTACCCACCGGGACGGGGTTCACGCTGGCATGGTAGAGGCCGACCGTATGTCCGATTTCATGGGAGCAACATTCGCCGATCGCAAAAGTCTGTGCAGCCGAACCCGTCGCACCCAGTTGGGCGGGGAAAGCGAAGCACGGGGCGTCATTGATCCCTGAAGGGTTTAGTTGGTTGAAGGCACCAACGTGAGCCACCCCGCCGGCAAGGGAGCCTGTTCCGAGCACGAGAGAACAGGTACCGCCAATGAGACAGCGGACACCCCAGTGAGGCGCGGTCAGGCTGGTTCGGGTGAGATTGCCGACGGAGGGGTCCTCCGTGGTGACGTCCACGTCAAAAGGAGCGTAGTCTTCTGCGACGCGGCGCCAGATGTCTTGGATGTTGGTGCGTTCGGTGTTGGAAAAGGAGGCTGGGTTACCATCAGTATCGTAAGGAGGAATCACGATATTCGCCCCAGTTCCAGTGGATGGATTGTTATTCCACGATGTCCCCGTGACGGTGCGTCCGTTAAAATCGAGGTAGATAATGCGCGCCGCCCCAGGTTTACTGTGCAGCATGAAGGTCTGGGTGAGTGGGTAAGGTGCGCTGACCACGTAAGGGGAGGTATCAGGTCCGACTTGCGCCAAAGCATCGCACACAAAGTACGGGTGACCCTTGTGGCCAAGATGAAGCGAGCGAGAAGTCGAGGCGATCCGCTTGAATTGCGTCGGTTCGACTCCCGCCAACCCAGCGGCCAGACCCAATTCCTCATCGGAGGCATGGCGAGCTGGCCGTCCTTGATCGGGCGAATTGATGAAGCCCGGAATCGGCGTCGGCGACCCCGCGGTGAGGGCTGCGCAGAAAAAGAGGAGCAGGAATCGCAATGAAGTCAGCTTCATGTAATTATCCAATACCTTCAGTGGATTCGGCACAATAGAATTGAAGGGTTAGGCTGAACCGATTGGCTCGATAACACTCCCTATTTCATGCGTTTAATTTCTACTTATTCCCTTTTCCTTTGGATTTTTACAGGACTTTTACTTCCTCGGGCGGCGGCCGCTGATCTGAAGCCTATCCGGCCGCCCAACGTCATCGTGATGTTGATTGATGACCTGGGGATGACCGACCTCTCGTGCTACGGGAGTAAGTTCTACGAAAGTCCCGCCATCGACCAATTAGCCAAGGAGGGGGTGTTGTTTACGCAGGGTTACTCGGCGTGCACGGTCTGCTCCCCTACCCGCGCTGCGTTGCTTACGGGCAAATACCCGGCCCGCTTGCACATCACGGATTGGATTGCGGGGCATGAACGGCCTCACGCCAAACTGAAGATTCCCGACTGGCAGAAATTCCTCCCCTTCGAAGAGATTACCTTAGCTGAACAATTGAAGGCTGCTGGCTACGCCACGGCGAGCATCGGTAAGTGGCATCTGACTCCCGGGCTCAAGGCTGGGGATGAAGCTTATTATCCCGATAAGCATGGCTTTGATGTGAACATCGGTGGCTATCATCGCGGCCAGCCCCCGAGTTACATTTCTCCTTACGGCATTCCCACGCTCGTCGATGGACCGAAGGGTGAATTCCTCACGGATCGCGAAGCCGCCGAAGCGGTTAAATTCATGGAGGCCAACAAGGAGAAGCCTTTCTTTATCTACCTGCCACACTATGCGGTCCATCAACCTATTGCGGGTAAGGCCAGCGTGATCGCCAAATTCAAAGCCAAGGACAGCGCTGGCCTTAAACAAAAGAACGCCACCTATGCGGCCTTGATTTCGACAGTAGATGATTCGGTGGCAACTATTCGGGCCGCACTCAAAAGGCTAAAGCTCGACGATAACACGATTTTCATTTTCACCTCGGATAACGGCGGCTTGCTCCCCACCACTGACAATAGCCCCCTGCGCGCTGGCAAGGGATCCGCCTACGAGGGCGGCGTCCGCGTGCCGCTCATCGTCTATTGGCCTGGTGTAACCAAGGCGGGCACGCTCGAAACAACGCCCACCATGAGCATCGATCTTTACCCGACGGTTTTAGAGATGACCGGAGTAAAACCCCTCCAATCATTGGTCGATGGCGTCAGCCTTGCCCCTTTGCTCAAGTTGGGCAAACCACCCGAACGCCAAGCCATCTTCTGGCATTACCCTCACTATCATCCCGGAGGTGCGACGCCGCATAGTGCCGTGCGCATGGGCGAATACCGACTCGTCCATTTTTACGAAGACAATCGGGATGAACTATACAATCT
>CAIKRN010000226.1 GCA_903829855.1 uncultured Opitutia bacterium | reverse complement strand
TCCGGATGGCCCGCCCGCCGCTTCCGTGCAGGCGGGTGTTTGGCGCATCGATGGCGCCATTGAAGGCGAGACGATGAAGGTTATTTCGAAGTCTGGTGGCCAGGTGCGCAATCAAGGCATGGGCGGCTTCAAAGCTAGCCGTTGGAGTGGTAACGATCACCTCTGGTGGACGGGCGGCAAGGTGGGCGATGCCTTAGTGTTGGCTCTGCCAGTTAAAGAGAAGGCCACCTATGAACTGAAGTTTGTCTGCACCAAGGCCCGCGACTATGGTCAATTCGAACTCCTGCTGGATGGTAAGCCTCTGCCTGGCGGACCGTTTGATTTTTATCATCCGGAAGAAGTTGTCACCTCGGGCGAACTGAATGCCGGGCGCTTCGAACTCGAAGCCGGCGAACACCGCTTCGAAGTTAAGGTTCTGGCCCCGAATCCATCCGCCGCCTCGGGTAATATGTTTGGCCTCGATTATATTAAATTAGAGAAGAAGTAGGAGATACAAAAAGGGGCAGGGCGGATGACTGAGTCGATGACAGAGGGCTGAATCGAGGACTGCGTTGAGGCCTGAATGGAGGGCTGAATGGAAGCGCTGGCACCTGCCGCCTGTAATCTGGCCTTGGGTAGGGACGGCTCTCCGAGCCGTCCGTTCGCCGAGTGAGTTCCGCACGCAGATAGGCTCAACGGCCCCTGTCCCTTTTCGCTCAACCCTCTTGCCTCCCATCGCTCTTCTACCTAACCCTCACTCACCCCCAGCCCTGTTATGAAACTCCTCCCCGCCTTCCTCTTCACTGCCGTGGCCGCTTTCGCCGCCGACGGCCCTAAGCAGTCGATCGAGAAACTTGATCCCGCCCTCGATGCGTTGCTCGATACGAATGCGAAGATTGAGACGCTCGCAACGGGCTTCACTTGGTCGGAAGGTCCGGTGTGGTTCAAGGACCGCATCGTCTTCTCCGATGTCCCGAAGAACATCGCCTACCAGTGGAAAGAGGGCGACGAGAAGGCTTCAATTTTTCTTCAGCCCAGCGGCACGGATGAAGCTTCCGATCGCCAAGGCTCCAACGGCCTGACCATCGATGCGAAGGGCAATCTCGTCCTTTGTCAGCACGGCGCACGGCGGCTCGCCCGCCTCGGTGCCGACGGAAAATTCCAGACGCTCGCCACGTTGAATCAAGACGGTCAGCGATTCAGTAGTCCTAATGACTTGTGCATCGCCAAGGACGGCAGTGTCTACTTCACCGATCCACCCTACGGACTCAGCAAGGGTGATCAGGCCGAAACGCCTTATCACGGCGTCTACAAATTGGCCACCGACGGCAAAGTCTCCCTCGTCACCAAGGAGGTCAAATGGCCTAACGGCATCGCTCTAAGCCTCGACCAGAAATTCCTCTACCTTGCGATTTCCGATAATGCCAACACCCGCATCTCCGCCTGCGGTCTCGATGGCTCGAATCTGCACGACGTCTTCTTGGCCGCTAAGTTAAAGGGTAAGGAACGTCAGGGCGCGTGCGATGGCATGAAACTCGACGTCAACGGCAACATCTGGACCACCGGCCCCGGTGGTGTGCTCATCATTACGCCTGAAGGTAAACTCCTCGGCTCGATTTTACTCGGCCAGCCCACTGCGAACCTCGCCTGGGGCAATGACGGCCACACCCTCTACATCACGTCCAAAGATCGGCTCCTGCGCGTGAAGACGAAGATCAAAGGCGCGGGATTCTGACCGGCGGCTGAAGGCCGCCGGAGGGGCAGGGGATCTATCTCTAACTTTAGGTAGGGCCACCACCACGGCTGTCCTCATCTTCGTTTTCGCTAGGTAGGGACGGCTGTCCTCAGCCGTCCGTTCGCGGATGGAGGTGCGCACTTCGTGAGAGACCCTATTCCCGTTCGGGTCAACGGCGGGTTGGGGACAACCCGCCCTACCCAAGGCACTATCTTCAACTCAGCCCTCCGTCCTCTGTCCCTTGCCTCTTTGCATCCTCCCTAGTCTTGCCCCCCGCCCCCAAACCCTCCTTCCTCTAGTCCGTGAAAGCCCTCCTGCTCACCGAATATAAAAAGATGTCGTACGTCGACGTGGCCGATCCGGTCTGTGGTCCGGAGGACGTCCTCATCCAGGTCC
>CAIKRN010000225.1 GCA_903829855.1 uncultured Opitutia bacterium | reverse complement strand
GGGAAATATTCGTTGGTGCGCAACGAGCCGCTGACGGCCAGGGGCGGGAAATTCTTCTGCAGGAGCGGGTGGTTCTTGTCGTAGGTGTGTCCGTCGACTTCCAGGACGATGGATTCGCGATTAAGGCGAACGCGGAGCATGTGGTCGGTGCCGCCGTAGCCGTCGTCGCCGTCGACGAACAGCCAGAGCATGCCACCTTTCTCGAGGTGACGGTACCGGAAGGACATCGTCAGGTCTTTGCCGGCGAGCGCTAGGTAGACCATCGGCGGATACTTGCCACCGCTAGATCCGTGCGTCCACATCACGCCATCGCGGATAGTGGTATTCTTATTCGGAATCACCGTGATGAACTTCTTCGGGTCGAAGGATGCGCCGAAGTCCTCGCGGACGGTGAAGGTTTCAGGGGTCGCGCAGCCCGCTAATAGGATGACAAGGCAGCCCATAGCTGGCGTGATGAGATTCATGGTGGCCAGTCTGGTTACTCGAAGCTGATCTGTCCGATGACGCCAGGGTCGGTGACGGCGTTGCTGCTGAAGGACGACGACCATGTTGAGCGGTCAATGCGGTTCCGGGCGCCGGGATGATTGCGCCCGAAATTTGCACCCCAGGGAGTTCCAACGGTGGGCGGTTCGGCGCCCAGGGTTTTGAACGGGATGATGAAGAGGGTGTGTAGGAGCTTGGTTTTTTCGTCGACGCGAGTTTCGGCCCACCAGTCGCCATTCCAAGTCGGGTCACCTTTGCCGTGCCGTGGGTCCATCAAGTCAGTGATGAAGCCGGTGGCGGCGTCATATTTCGAATCGGCGTTCGCACCGACCGCCAAGTGATAGAAGATGTCTTTCGACTTCACTGGCTGTAAGTAGACTTCGATGGATTCTCGTTTCGTGACGGCGGAGTCGCGGGGCAGTTTCGTCAGGTCGACGGGCGAGTCGGCCTCGAGGGTGCTCTCGGTGCGCACGTAGAGCGCGGTGCCGTCGTAACTGAGTTGGAGGCGGGTGCTGCGGGGTAAGCCACCCAGGGGGAGGCAATGGGTGAGTTCCGTCGCGGCAATGTTCTGCCAGCGGGTGTCGTCTAATTTCATGGGCTCGGCTACCCGGGTGACCTTTAACTGTTTTGGGCCAGCCATCGGGGCTTGGCGCATCGCCTTGGTGTCCCAGTTGAAGCAGGTGTTGGCGTAGGGTTCTTGGTAGCCGTCTTGGCTCAGTCGAAGGTGATTCTGATTGTGACCGCCGATGGGGAAGAGGGTGCGCTCCCATCCAGGAATGGTCAGGTTACGGCCTTTGGCGTCATAGAGCGAAGCGATGAATGTGTTACGGGCATCGATAGCATCCAGCAGTCGATCGCGCGCACCTACGTCGGGCTGGATCTGAAACGCTTGGTAGAGATGCACGACCCGGGCGAGGTGGCGGATGTAATCGAACTCGCGGCGGACTAGGGCGAGGCGGAGTTTGGTCTTAACTGAGAGGGCGGTCTTCTCGGCTTGCGCTAGGTCGCTTTCCAGCGCCGCAAGGAGATTGGGGTGATAGATGAAAGCGATGAATTGAAAGGGGTCGGTGACGGTCTTGAAGGCTCGGCCATCGTAGCTCTGGCTGCGCCACAGGTCATCGCGGGTGCCGATGTGATCGGAATACAGCGAAATTCCTTGATAGAGTTGGTCGTAGAATGAGCGCATGGCCGCACCGGTCGCGTTCGGGCCGAAGGCGGCTTCCACGAATTCCGGCACGAGGGTCTTGGCGGCATTGTGCTCGGGGTCATCGAACATCCGGCCCATGGTGTAGAAGACCGGTCCTTCGAGCCCGTACAACTGGCCAGGCCCGTCGCGATAAATCGACTGGATACGATTGACGGCGAGTCGTCGGACTTGTGCCTCCACGTAGCCTGGCGTCCGCATGGGGGTGTAGCGCGTGCCTAGATTCGGACACCAATTATAAATATAGCCGGTGAAGCCGTGGGGTACTTCGATGCCGCGCCATACGGCGATGTCTTCTTCGTTGGTCCCCGTTAGCATGATGGTCGTGTTAGCGGGGAAGGCTTTAAAAGCCTTCGGAGGGGGTGCCGTTTGGATATACGACATGATCGTCACTTTTCGGTCGGGGTGCGCGTGCTGGAGCCGCTCGGCGACATTGCGATGGAAGATCCAGATTTTTTCGGACCAGTCCTTGCCGGTGCCTAGAAATTTCTCGCACTCCTCACATTGGCATGCGCGGAAGCCGTCCGGTTGCCCGAGGCCAACGGTAGCGTAGCCTCGTTTGATCTCGGCCACGGCATCCTGGTAAATGAGCTCCTGAACATCGGGATTTGAGAGGCAGTATTGGGCTCGACCTGGTTCATTCGTGAGGCGCACTTTATTGACGAGTGCGAAGTATTCGGGGTGGGTGGTCGCATATTTCTCCACGGGCACGGCGCGTTCCCAGGTGTGCCCACCAAAGGTTTCGTCGACGGGCGGGAAGCGATTATTCGCAAGATCATAGAAGCCGCCGCACTCGGGGAAGCCCGTGTTGGAGCGGATGACTGGCACCTTGGTCTGGTTTAGGTCGGCGGGGATGACGAAAGTCTTGCGTGGTAAATATTCAATGCCTGGGCAGGTGCGAAGGTCGATCTTGGCGGCCGCTTGGACGCCGTTGAACGGGTCGAGGTCGGGGTAAAGAAAGCGCACGCCCATGAATTCACGGACGAAATCCACGGTGGCCTTGGCGGTGCCCATGCGATCCCATCCGGGGCGGCCCTTGCTGGCGGCGACGGCAGCCGGGGCATCATTCCCGGCGATAATAATATTCTCACCGACCGCACGGTGCACGTAACTCCAGTCGCGGAGAGAGGCGGCGACGAAGTCGTGCTGCCGGGCGAACTGGGTGTTGCCGAGAAAGAGGGCCGGCTTGGCGGCTTCCCTTTTGCTTTCTTCGACGACGTTGATTTCGCATCCATTAGCGGCGAAGGCGGTCTGCATGAGACGGGCCGTTTGCTGAAGGGCTTCCTTGATGCGGGGAGAGGGTGCCTCGTCGGGCAAGACGATTTGATAGGGGCTCTGGCCCTTTTGCATCAACGTCAGGTCGGCCGCGGAGAGGGCTGTTAGGGTGGCCAGGAGCAGGCAGGCCAAGCCGATGGGGGTACGGCGGTACATGGGGTAGCCCACTAGGTAACCCGCTCAGACAGTCAGTTCCACCCCTTTCGGTTGTTTACCCCTCGAGGTAGGGTGTGGGCGGCCCCAGCGGGTCAGTATTTGGGGAAAATGGCCGGAGTGGGGAAGCGCTCATCCATGCGGGCGGACCCGCCGTTGATGTATTCTTCGCGTGGCACATGGACATCGGGCCAGTCCGCGGGACGCAGTCGCACGACGCGCGTGGGCCGGAGGCCTTCGGTGATGAGGTCCGTCTCAAAGCGAATCTGGATACCGCTGCTGCCGATCGGTGCTTCTCCATGCACTTTCGTGACATCAAGGATGACGCCACGTGCGGACATTTGGGAGGGGCCGGCGGTACCGCCCTCGGTATGCTTTAAGGTTTGCTCGACGCCATTCATCATCGCCGGGATGCCCTTTTTAAAATCGGCGTAGAGAGCTGGAGGCATGCCCCCGAATAGGGTCACGGTCACGGTGGCCCGGCCAAACTTGCCATACTCCACGGCGTCAATCCAAGCGGGCATCCAGCGACTACGGATAAAGGCCTCGTACGCCTTGGTCTGGCGCTGGGTGGCGCGTTGCATGGCGGCATCATCAATCCAGATATCAGCGATGTGGAAGCGGTTGAAGACGCTGCCAGCGGTGGGTTTCCACGTGAGGCCTAATTGGACGACCTGGGGGCTAAGGCTTTTTTTACCTTCGGCGGGCCACGTGCCCTCGGCGATTAGGTCCTCGATCCCGAGGCATTCGCGCCCCCGCCAGACGCGGGTGGAGGCATCGAAGGTCATGGTTTCGTCGGTGGTCTGACCCGGGCTGCCTTGGGTTGGTTCGCGTGTGGCGACCATGAGGCCAGCGTGGTTCTGGAGCACCACTTCCCCGAGTTTCCAGGCCTTGCCTGTGCGGAGGTCGTAGCTGGGCTCGTCTTCGAGCAGGAGAATATGGTTTTCGGCCGGTGCGGTACCGCGATCGCGAAAGCCTGCCGTATTTTCCTTATTATTGATCGGCAGCACGGGGACCGCGGAGTTTTTAGGATCGGGCGGAAGGTAAGCGAGCACGTGCATCATCGTCCCGAGCGGGATGTCCCGGAGATCCGCCGGGGCGCCGTGATAACGGACCATGCCATAGGGCAGTAGTGCGAAGGGGTGCGGTTCGTTGCGGCGAAAGCTGCCCACTCCTTGGATGCGGAGGCTGCCGCGACGGTTGGCATGGTCTACGAAGACAAGTTCTCCCCGATAGGAGTGAGCATTTTCAAGTGCCGGGAACTTCCCCGCTTCTGGGCGGAAGGGAACGGCGACTTGTGCTTGGTTCTTAGTTTTTGGTTCTTCGTTGGCGGCAAAGGCGCAAACAGCCAACAACCATGAACAAAGAACGATGAACGAAGAATTGCGTGCCATGAACGACGAGCAAAGAACTAAGCACTAAGAACAAAGAACATTTGTTACTAGTATTTCGGGAAGATGGCAGGGCTGGGAAAACGGTCTTCCAACTTGCTCCCGTCGCCGAGGTATTCTTCCCGCGGTACGGCGACATTCGTCCAGCTTGACGGGCGGACGTGGACCACCCGGCCAGGTCGAATGCCTTCAATGATAAGGTCCGTCTCAAAGCGAACCTGGACGCCGCTACTGCCCATGGGTGCCACTCCTGGTACTCGCGTGACTTCAAGAATAGAGCCTTTCGCGGCCATGTGGGCAGGGCCATAGGCGCCGCCGGCATGCTTCAGTGTATTCTCCGCCCCGTTCATCATCATCTTGCTACCCGCGGCGAGGTCGGCGAAGAGCGTAGCGTCGTAATCGCCGAACAAGGTCGCGGTCACCGTAGCGCGGCCGAACTTGCCATACTCGACGGCATCCACCCACGCGGCCATCCAGCGGGTGCGGATGAGGGCTTGGTGCACGCCCGTTTGTTGTTGGGCGGAGCGCTGCAGCGCGGTGTCCTCGAGCCAGATATCCGTGATGTGAAATTGATTCTCCACGCGATTTTCCCAGGTGCCTGCGGGTAACCAAGTCAGTCCCAGCCGGACGGCTTGGCCGCCAAGGGATTTCTTGCCAGCGGCTGTCCAGGTGCCCTCGGCGATGAGGTCGGCGATTCCGAGGCATTCGCGACCGCGCCAGATGCGGGTGGCGGTGTCGATCGTCATCTTTTGTTCGGCTGCCGTGCCGTCGCCGCCATCCTTGGGTTCGAGGGTGGCAATGACCATTCCATGGTTCTTCTGCAGTTCCACTTCTTTAAGTTTCCAGACTTTGCTTTTACGCAGGCAGTAGCTGGCTTCGTCCTCAAGCAGGAGGACGTGGTTCTCGGCGGGATGCTCGACTGAGGGATTCTGGACAATCGGCACCGCCGAGATCTTAGGGTCCGGCGGGAGGAAGGCACTGACGTGGAGCATGGTGCCGAGGGGGATATCGCGGAGGTCGGCCGTGGCACCGTGATAACGCACCACGCCGTAGGGGAGCATGGCAAAGGGGTGCGGAGCGTTCCGGTAAAGTACATCGCTGCCAGCCCGCACCCGAATGCTGCCGCGGCGGTTGGCATGATCCACGAACACGAGTTCGCCTTGGTAGGTGTGCGCCTTCTCAAGGTCCGGGAACTTCCCCGCTTCTGGGCGAAAAACAACTGAAGCAAGTTCTTGGTTCTTGGTTCCTGGTGCTTCGTTGGCGGCAAAGACACAAACAAGCATCAACGAAGAGCAAAGAATCAAGAACGATGAACGGTATGCCATGAGCGATGAACGATGAACAAAGAACTAGGCACTAAGAACAAAGAATGAAGACCGTCTTCATAGATTATATTTCGGGAAGATCGCTGGGCTCGGGAAGCGGTCTTCTTGCCGGGGGCCGTCGCCCAAATATTCTTCGCGAGGGAGCACGACATCCGGCCATCCCTTGGGATGGATGCGAACGACTCGTCCGGGACGAATACCTTCGATGATCAGATCGGTCTCAAAGCGCACTTGGATGCCACTGCTGCCCATCGGCGCGGTCCCGGGAGTCTTGACGACGCCTAGGATGGTGCCGCGAGAGGCTAGGTGGCCAGGGCCATAGTGCCCCCCGTCGTGCTTCAGCGTATTCTCGGCCCCGTTGATCAGGACGGGGCTGTCCTTATTAAAATCCGCGTAAAGGGAAGGGTCCATCCCGCCGAACAAGGTCACGGTCACGGTCGCGCGACCGAATTTTCCGTATTCCACGGTATCTACAAACGCGGGCATCCAGCGGCCGCGAATTAAAGCCGTGTGGGTCTCGGTCTGGTTTTTGGCGGCACGTTGGATGGAGGCATCGTCTAGCCAGATATCCGAAATGTGGAAGCGCTGGAAGATGCCATCCGGGGTTGGCTTCCACGTCAGCCCGAGGAGGACGGATTGGGCGTTCAGGGATTTCTTGCCGCTGGCTGGCCAAGCGCCTTCGGCGATCAACTCGGCGATGGTCAGGCATTCGCGGCCGCGCCAGATGCGGAGCGCGCCGTCGAAGGTCAGCTTTTGTTCGGTCGCTTTGCCGTCGCCGCTTTGCTTTGCTTCAAGGGTGGCTAGGATCATGCCTTGGTTGCTCGACTGCAGCTCCACTTCTTTGAGTTTCCAGGCTTTGCCCTCGCGCAGGCAGTAACTGGCTTCATCTTCGATGAGGAGGACATGGTTCTCGGCGGGAAACACGCCCGCACCACGATAGTGGCCAGCGTCCTTCTCCTTGTTATTTTCAGGCAAGACCGGTACGGCGGAAATCCTCGGGTCGGGTGGGAGGTAGGCGAGCACGTGCATCATGGTCCCGAGCGGGATGTCCCGGAGGTCAGCCGGCGCGCCGTGATAGCGAATTATGCCGTAGGGCAGCATCGCGAAGGGGTGCGGATCATTGCGACGGAACATGCCTTCGCCTGCTACGCGGATGCTTCCTCGACGGTTGGCGTGGTCTACGAAGATGAGTTCGCCCCGGTAGGCGTGGGCTTTTTCAAGGTCCGGAAACTTCCCCGCCTGCGGGCGGTAGATTTCCGCTACCTGTTCCTTGTTCTTGGTTCCTGGTGCTTCGTTGGCGGCAAAAGCGCTAGCAACCATCAACGAAGAACAAAGAACGAAGAACCAAGAACGTTGTGCCACGAACGAAGAACGAAGAACCAAGAATATTTTCATCGGTATATAGGAAAGATGTCAGGTCTCGGGAAGCGGTCTTCTATCTTCGAGCCTTCGCCTAAAAACTCTTCGCGCGGAATGTAGACGTTCGGCCAGCCTGAGGGGCGGATACGGACGACTCGCCCGGGGCGAATGCCTTCGATGATCAAATCGGTCTCAAAGCGAACTTGGATGCCGCTGCTGCCCATCGGGGCTACGCCAGGGGTCTTGATGACTTCCAGGATGGTGCCCTTCGATGCCATGTGCGCAGGGCCATAGGAGCCGCCGGCATGCTTCAAAGTGTTTTCCGCCCCGTTGATGGCTCCCGTGCCATCTTTCTTGAAGTCGGCGTAGAGGGATGGATCCATGCCTCCGAACAGTGTAACGGTGACCGTGGCCCGACCGAATTTTCCGTATTCCACTTTGTCCACAAAGGCGGGCATCCAGCGGCTACGGATTAAGCTCATATGCACTTCGGTTTGGCTCTGGATAGCGCGTTGCGTCGCCTTGTCGTCCAGCCAGACGTCCGAGATGTGGTAGCGGACGAAGATACCATCCGGGCACGGCTTCCAGATGAGGCCGAGGAGGGCGGACTGGCCGCCGAGGGATTTTTTACCGCTGGCGGGCCAAGTGCCTTCGGCGACTAGGTCCGCGAGGCTGAGGCTTTCGCGGCCGCGCCAGAAGCGGGTAGTCGAATCGATGGTCAGCTTTTCTTCGGGGTCCTTGGCGGCCGCAGCGTCCTGGGAGTCGCGGGTGGCGAGGACTATCCCTTGGTTATTCTGAAGATCGACCTCTTTGAGCTTCCAGGTTTTTCCTTCGCGTAGGCAGAGGCTAGGTTCGTCCTCGATGAGGATGGCGTGATTCTCGAGGGGCAGGGGGTACCAATGGTTTGGCGTGGTCACCACTGAGGAGTTCTTCGGGTCGGGCGGAAGGAAGGCCCGAATATTCATAATCGTCCCGAGCGGGATATCTCGAAGGTCCGCGGGGGCGCCGTGATAGCGAACCATGCCGTAGGGGAGCATGGCGAACGGGGTCGGTGGGCTCCGGAAGAACTCACTCTTAAATTCTACGCGGAGGCTGCCGCGCCGGGTGGCGTGATCCACGAACACTAACTCACCCCGGTAAGCTACCGATTTGTCGAGCGGAGGGAACTTGCCGTTCTCGGGACGAAAAGGAACGGCAACTTGTTCTTGGTTCTTCGTTCTTGGTTCTTCGTTGGCCGCAAAGCCCGCAACATTCAAGGAGCCAGCAACCAAGAACAAGGAACCAAGAACAACGAACGTCTTTAACCAAGAACAACGAACCAAGAACATCATTAGAGCGAGACGACCTTGTTGCTGTCGCCGAAACGGTCGATTTCCACGCCCATGCGCTGGGCCATCAGGAGCAACAAGTTGCTCATGTGGGCGTCGGTGTTTGCAGGGCGGCTGCAGAGGCCGTAATGCTGGGAGGGCTTATCGAGCTGGTAGCCCGAGAAGTGTCCTTGATTGTAGTCGAGGTGGGTGCCGTGCTTCAGGCCGAGATCGGAGCCGCCGGCGAGCACCAGCGGGAGGTTGGCATTGCCGTGGCTGTGGCCGTAGGACATGCCGCTGCCGAAGAGGGACATCGTCGAGCCGAGTAGGGGCTTGCCGCTGAAGTCTTTAGTTTCGGCGAGGCGGGTGAGGAAGTAGCTGAATTGCTCGATGGCGAAGGTGTCGTATTTCGTGAGCTTCTCCATGTAGCCGGGGTCGCCTCCGTGGTGGCTGAGTTGGTGGCGGGATTCGGTGATGCCGATTTCCGGAATGGCGAAGGCATTCCCTTCGCCACCCATGCTGAAGGTAGCGACGCGCGTCACGTCCGTCTGAAAGGCGAGCACCATGATGTCGTAGACCGTGCGGAAATAGTCACCGGCCTTGGTGTCGGCGATGTCGCGATTGGTGCGCTTGCGGTCGGATTCCGAGACGGAAGGCAGCGGCGTGTCGAGCCAGGCATCGGCACGGCGGGTGCGGATTTCCGCTTCGCGGACGGAGGTGAGGTATTGATCCATGCGGCCTTTGTCTTCGGTGCCCATTTTCTTCTCGAGTTGGCGGACTTCTTCGAGGTTGGCGTCGAGGACGCTGCCCTTGCGGCGGAGTTCGCGGCGTTGGGCCGTCTTACCGTTCTTCGGCTCTTCAAACATGGAGGCGAAGATTTCACTGCAACGGCGCATGGCGGGGAGGCGGACGCCGTCGGCGGTCCAGGCCAGGGAGACATCGGTAAGCGCGACCTCCAGTGAACTGATGCGCGTATGCTGCGCCGTGATTTCGGCCATCTTTTGGTCCACGGAGATCGTGTTGCGGTCCGTGGGGCCGAGTTTGCCACCCGTCAACCAGGTGCTGATGCAATTGTGGTGCCAGCCGAGATTGCCCGGGTGGTGCAAGCCGCTGATCGGGGTGATGACCTGACGGTGCTTCTCCAGCGGGGAGAGGGAGCGGGAGAATTGATAATCCGCACCCGGCTTCGTGATCTGGTAGTTGAGCGAGTGGACGCCGTTGGCGAGGTAGATGAACGCACTGCGCTTGGGGGTGGCGGTGGCGCTCTCCTTCGCCCGGAGCGGAATCATGCACTCCAGTAGGGGGAGGGAGACGAGTGTGCCCATGGCCTGAAGGGCATGGCGCCGATTGATCAACCAGGACTGGGATAGGTAGTTGGACATGTTTGTTTTGGTTTTTGGTTAAAGGGGGGTCTTAGTTAAATAAAGTTCTTGGTTCTTCGTTCTTCGTGCTTGGTGCTTGGTTCTTTGGCCGGGGACGTGGAACTATGAACTATGAACAATGAACGAGGAACATCACTCAGCGTTTCTGAAGGAGTTCGGATGTGGCTACGGCTTTCACGATATCCTTGATACGATAATCGTTCTTCTTCGCTTCGGCGGCGATAGCTTTGATGTCTTCGCGGTCGTCAAAGGTGAGCACGCGGCGGAGGGCGTAGGTGCAGAGGTGTTCGATGAAGGCCCGGGCGACGGCGTCGCGGTCGGCAATCAGCAACTGTTTGAAGGCGTTGGAATCCTGGAAGGCACGACCATCGGGCATCGTGCCAGCCGGATTGATGGCTGGGTCAGCACCGAGGCCTGCAGGGACCTTCTCGACGGTACGCCACTGGCCGATGGCGTCATAGTTATCCCAGGCAAAGCCCAAGGGGTCGATCTTGGCGTGGCAGGCGGCGCAATTCGGATTCTTGGAGTGAACCGCAAGTTTGTCGCGCAGGGAGGCCTTGGGGTTTTGGGCCGTGCTGGGTTCAATCGCCGGGACATTCGCTGGGGGCGAGGGGGGCGTCTTGCCCAGGATTGCGTCGCTCAGCCAGACGCCGCGGTGAATTGGGCGGTGACGGGTGCCGTCAGAGGTGAGGCCGAGGACGGCGCCCATGGTGAGCAGGCCGCCCCGATGGTCTTCAGGTTTGAGCGAGACGCGCTGGAAACCTTCCGTCTTGGGCTCGGGTAGGCCGTAGAAATCGCAGAGGCGAGAGTTCGCCATGGTCCAGTCGGAATGGATGAAGCCTTCCACGGGTTGGTTTTTCCCGAACATCTCGCGGAAATATTCGACGACTTCCCCGCGCATGCTCGTCTCTAGCCATGGGTCGTAATTAGGGAAGAGCTTCTTGTCCGGCGGGAACATGCCCACGCGGTTTAATTGGAGCCACTGGCGGGAGAAGTCATCGACGAAGCGGCTGGTGCGGGGGTCGGCGAGCATGCGGTCGATTTCCTTCTTCAGTGCCTCGCCTTTGAGGGTATTTCCTTTGGCGGCGGTGAAGAGGCCGTCATCCGGCATCGAGCTCCAGAGGAAATACGAGACGCGCGAGGCGAGTTCGTAATCGGTGAGCTGTTCTCGGGCTTTCGGCTCGCCTTCGACGAGGTAGATGAAATTGCGCGAGGTGAGGACGCCTTGCAGGGCGGCACGGTAGGCCTCGGCCACCTTCTCGCCGGCGGTGCGTTCCGAACGGTAAGTTTTAAGATACTCTTCCAATTCATGGTTCTGAACGGGACGACGCCAGGCCCGTTCGGCAAAGCGCTGCAGGTACTGCGCTACCACTTCAGGTGTGGCGTTGTCCGGAGGCATTAAGCCCTCGCGACGTGATTTTTCTGCTTTGGTTTCCAGGGGGCCTTCCCATTCGATCCAATCGACGAGTACCGTAGAGAAAATGCTGTGGCCTTTGTCATCGAACATCTGCGGGGCGTTGGCGTTCAGGGTCCGCGTTTCGCTGCTATGCGTGAAGATATAGGCGGGTCCGCTGGTCAGGGCATTGCGGAAGGCGGCACCGGCTCGGCGGTCCACGCCTTCCGTGGCCACGACGGCGAAGTTGAGGCTCGAAGGCATATCGAGGAAGACCTCGAACTCGTAGACTTTCGGGCTGTCTTCCGGTGCGTTGATATCGAATTCAATGAGGCCGGACACGGTTTCTTCGCCGGTCTCTTTGCCGATGCTCAAATGGGCAGGCTGGCCGCCCAGTGGACGAATGCCGCTAGCTTGGATGCGCATGCGGTAGAGCCCGCTGTGTTCCGGGCCAGTTTTGCCGAACCACTGAGGGGAGAGGGCCGTCGGGACGCGACCTGGGTAGAGGAGGTAACGCAGTGGGCGCTTGATGCCGAATCTATCCAGCGACTCCTGGATGGACTTCATGGAATTCTTGTCACCGTAACCCATCTCCTCGGCCGTCTTACGAACCTTGCGGGCTTCGCTCGATTTCGTGGGGAAGCTGCGGTCGAGGACGGTGTCGGCGGCACGATAATAGCGATCCACGTGCGAGGGCGAAAGCGACAGCATGGAGCCGATGCGATCGTAGCCGTGCCAGAGGGAATCTTCATTCAGTCCACCTGGAATGGCGGGATTATAGCGCGCCCCCAGCAGGTCGTAGACCGTGTTCTGGTATTCCTTACGGCTCAGGCGATAATGGGTCACCGACGGACGTGCCGCCATCCGGGAAGCGCGGCCTTCCTTCAGGGCTCCGTCCAGGCTCGCGACGAAGGCGGCGATCTCGGCCTGGGTCGGCTTGGGCTCCTTGTCCTTCTTCGGTGGCATCTCGCCGCTGTTCACGTTTTCCATGGCCTCGGCCCAATGATGGGTGTCGGCGCCCAGTTTGAAGTCGCGCGAAAGCTTATCGAAACGCAGGTCGCCTTTCTGTTTATCCTGTCCGTGGCAACGGACGCAGTGCTTCTCAATGAAGGCTTCGTAGGGTTCCGCCGCACGGACGGCGGTCGTGAAGCCAAGGCTCAGGGTAATGAGCACGCAGGCCGGGGAAAGGTGACGGCGAAGAGACATTTTGGGTGACAAAAAAGGGAGGGGCGAAGGGGGGTGGTCGCCGAGGTATTTATGTGACCCTCGCGGCGGCGGGCAAGTTCCCAAAATATCCCGCAATATTGCGGGCGGCGCTTAGGCCAGAATGGGCTTGATGACGTGGCCGTGGACGTCGGTGAGGCGGCGTTCGACCCCGTTGTTGTAGAAGCTGAGGCGTTCATGATCCAGGCCGAGCAGGTGCAGCATGGTGGCATGCAGGTCGTAGATGGTCGTGACGTCTTTGACCGCCAT
>CAIKRN010000224.1 GCA_903829855.1 uncultured Opitutia bacterium | reverse complement strand
GATTACCTGCGTATAAATATCACCGGCACCCGTCATGTCGTCGACGCCTGTAAGACCCACGGCGTCCGCGCGTTAATTCACACGAGCACCCCGAGTGTCGTCTTCACCGGCGAGGCTTTCCGGGGTGCCGATGAATCCCTGCCCTACGGCGACAACTGGCTCTGCGCCTACGCCGAGACTAAAGCTATCGCCGAAGAATTTGCGCTGAAGGCAGCTTCAGATAAACTCAAGGTCTGCGCCCTGCGGCCGCACCTCATCTGGGGTCCGGGCGATAATCATCTTTTCCCGCGGGTCCTCGCCCGGGCCCGTGCCGGCAAACTCCGAATCGTCGGCGACGGCGAGAACCGGGTCGACGTCACGCATGTCGACACCGCCGCGGACGCGCACCTCGGTGCGCTCGATGCCCTGCTCGCCGGACGCGCCAACGGCAAAGCCTACTTCCTCTCGCAAGGTGCGCCGGTGAAGCTCTGGGATTTCATTAACCGCCTTCTCGTCGGCGCTGGCGAGCAACCCATCACCCGCCGAATCAGCCCGCGATCGGCCTACACCCTCGGCGCCTTGCTCGAAGGAGTCTGGACGCTCTTCCACCTCAAAGGCGAACCGCCCATGACCCGCTTCATCGCGGTCGAACTCTCGAAGGACCACTGGTACGATGTCTCCGCCGCGCAGCGCGACCTCGGCCTGAAGCCTGCCCACGAAACCTGGGCCGCCCTCGATTTGCTTGCGGCGTCCTACCGCCGGACGAAATAACTCTCGGGCTTGCACTCCAGACTTTTCACGACACCCCTTCCCCATGCCCGTCGACGGACTCCAATCTGACAAAAGTTTCGTGGTGACCATGAAGACGTGGTTCGATCAGACCGACGGCCTCGGCATCCTCCATCACTCGCATTACGTACTCTTGATGGAGCGTGCGCAGAAGGTGATGTTCGTCGCCGTGATGGGTAAGGACACCCTAGATCCCGCTATCGCCCCGGACGTTTACGTCGTCGTCCGCGATATCGAACTCCACTACCACGCGGCCGTCCGACCCGAATGCGAACTGAAACTCGTGCTTCGCGTCCGCAAAGTACGTGCCGCCGGCCTCACTGTCGATTTTGAGTTCCGCAGCGCCGATTTCTCCGTCCTACACGCCAAGGCTTCCCGCACGGTCTGCCGCATGGATGGCACTACGCATCAGCCCGCCGCTTGGAGTGAAGACTTCCGTGCGAAGCATGAAGCCCTTATCAGGGCTTAAGAGTAGATGACTGAGTCGATGGCAGATGACAGAGGTCTGAATCGATAAAGACAGATAGACCAAAGTTGCTTTCTGCCTTGGGTCATTCATCGACGCAGCACTCTGTCATCTGTCATCCGTCATCTGTCATCGATTCAGTCCTCTACTTCTGCGCTAGCGCGGCACAAATCCCACACGTCTTACCGTCGCAGCCGCGCGCGGTGCAGTGCTCCCGCCCGTAGAAGATGATGCGGAGGTGAAGTTTATTCCAACTGTCCTCAGGGAAGAGTCGCTTGAGGTCCTTTTCAACCTGCTCGACGGACTTACCCGGGCTCAACTTCCAGCGCTTTGCCAGGCGATGGATATGCGTGTCGACCGGAAAGGCGGCCACCCCGAAAGCCTGTGCCATGACGACGGAGGCGGTCTTATGCCCAACGCCTGGAAGTTCCTCTAATTCCTCAAAGGTCCGGGGCACGGTGCCGCCATGCTTCGCCATGAGCAGCTTGCCCAAGCCGACCAACGCTTTGGATTTCTGTGGGGCGAGACCCAGCTGGCGGATGAGCGTCAGAACCCGCGCCTCGGTCATCGCAGCCATCTTGGCTGCCGTACCTGCTTCGGCGAAAAGTGCCGGGGTGATCTCGTTGACCTTTTTGTCCGTACACTGAGCCGAAAGCACCACCGCCACCAGTAGCGTGAAAGCATCCGTGTGGTCCAAGGGAATAGGCGTCGTTGGGTAGAGCCTCGCGAGCTCCTTCCCCACATAGTTAGCGCGCTCCTGCTTGGTCATGACCCAAGATTGGGCACCCCCCAGCCGAAGGCAACGCACCACCAGCCAGCGACTTATTCACAAGCCTCCGATTGGGTTGCCAAACCTTATGCCAAAACCCTGATTCTCTAATACTGCCGCCGCCGTTTGGTGGACGGTTGCGAGACCTCTTTCCTGCTTCAAAACCTTTCTTCTCTCCATGGTCCAATTGCCCTTCGATCCTTCTAAGATTTCGCGCGAACTCGCTCGCCACTACATCCCGGCCAGCGAGACGGATATTCGCACGATGTTCGCCACCATCGGCGCCAAGGACTTCCCTGACCTATACGCGCATATCGACCCTGCGGTAAAGTTTGCCGGCGTCCAAGACCTGCCCGCGGAACTCGAATACCAGGCCCTCGCCGACCGCATGGAGGCGCTCGCCCAAAAGAATTCGGTGAAGACCCCTTTTCTGGGCGACGGATTACAGGTCTACCGGACGCATGAAATCGTCGGCCATGTCTGCTCGATTCGTAACCTGACGACTTCCTATACGCCCTATCAGCCCGAGCGCTCCCAGGGCACCCTCATCACCCATTGGATCTACCAATCCACCCTCGCCCAACTGACCGGCTTCGAGGCTGTCAACTCCTCGCTCTATGACCGGGCCAGTGCCCTCTTCGAAGCCGCCGTCTGCGCCGTGCGCATGGGCGATGCCGAAGCCAACACGATCCTCGTCGGTGCCAACCTGCTACCTTGCGACCTCGAGGTGCTCCGCACGCACGTCGCGGACACTTCCGTCAAACTCGAGTTCCTCACCCCGGACGAGGATACTGGACGTCTAACCGCCGCTGGTATCGCCACCGCCGCCGCACGCCTCGGCAAGCAACTTGCCGGCGTTATCTTCCCGCAAGTCAATGCGCTTGGCCTACTCGAAGACGTCGATGCGCTCACCGACGCGTGCGCCGATGCTGGTGTGAAATCTATCGCGGTCATCGACCCGATGCTCCTCGCCACGGGCGGCCTCAAGGCCCCCGCGCAGTACGGCCGCAAGGGGGCTGACATCCTCGTGGGCGAAGGCCAGCACCTTGCGATCGGCGCCAACTTTGGCGGCCCCGGTCTCGGCATCTTTGCGGTGCGTCATAACGCCGATAAAAAGAATGAAGTCCGCGAAACCCCCGGACGTTTCGTCGGTAAGGCCAAGGACAACGCCGGTCGTGATTGCATCGTCATGGTGATGTCCACCCGCGAACAGCACATCCGCAAGGACAAGGCTACCTCGAACATCTGCTCCAATCAGGCTTTCATCGCCACCATCGCTGGCGCGGCGATTCTCGCCCGCGGCGAAAAAGGCATGGCCGCCAGCTGCGGCGCCGGACGCGACCAAGCCCATCGTGCCGCCGCCCAGCTGCATAACATCCCTGGACTCAAGGTCTGCTACGCCAACCAAGCTTTCTGGAATGAATTCAGCCTGATGCTCCCTGAACCCGCCGACGCTGTCATCGCCAAGGGACGCGCTGCCGGCCTGCACGTGGGCGTCGACATCACCGGCCGCACACCCTGCAATTGCTCGCTGCTTAAGATCTCCTTCAGCGACCTCCAAACGGCCGCCGATACCGACAAGCTCATCGCTTTCTTCGAAGGCCTCTACGGGAAGTCCGCCGGGGCGAAGCCGCTCGCCGAGATTTCGCCCGCCCTCCTCCGCCAAGGATCAGTCGGCCTGCCCTCTTTCCCTCTTTCGGAGCTCAAGGCCTACTACTCGAAGCTCGGCGAACTCAACGTGTCGCCCGATACGGGCTGCTTCCCGCTGGGCTCATGCACGATGAAGTATAACCCACACATCAATGACTGGGCAGCGGGACTACCTGGCTTCACGGGACTCCACCCACAGGCGCCCTCCGAAGACGCGCAGGGATCGCTCGAACTCCTCTGGCAGACGCAGGAGTGGTTCCGCAAAATTACGGGCCTCGCCGGACTGACGACCCAACCCGTCGCAGGCGCCCAAGGCGAACTCGTGGGCCTCAAACTCTTCCAGGCCTACCACCGCCACCACGGCCAGCACCGCGACATCATCCTCATCCCGTCGACAGCCCACGGCACAAACTTTGCAACGGCGACTACGGCTGGCTATGCGACTAAGCGTAACCCCGATGGCTCACCGTCGGGTATCGTGATTCTGAAGTCCGCCCCCGATGGTCGCGTCGATCAAACCGACTTCGCTGCGAAGATTGCCGAATTCGGACCACGAATCGCTGGCATGATGGTGACCAATCCCAATACCTCAGGCGTCTTTGAAACCGACTTCCAGAAGATGGCCGCTGAGATCCATCGTATCGGTGGCCTCGTCTACATGGACGGCGCCAACATGAATGCCATCGCTGGCTGGGTAAACCTCGGGGCCCTGGGCGTCGATGCGGTCCATAACAACCTGCACAAGACCTGGACCGTCCCGCATGGCGGCGGCGGCCCTGGCGATGGCATCGTGGCCGTCTCCGAACGTCTCGTGGACTTCCTGCCTGGATTTCAGATTGCGAAACAGGGCGATGTCTACGTGCCGGTCAAACCGAAGCACAGCATCGGCTCGTTCCATCGCCACTGGGGCAACTTCGCCCACAAGGTGCGCGTCTACACGTACCTGCAGCGCCTCGGCAAGGAAGGCGTCCGCCGCATG
>CAIKRN010000223.1 GCA_903829855.1 uncultured Opitutia bacterium | reverse complement strand
ACTCACCGCTCGGGCCCGTGAAGGCATTGAAGTGCGACTCCTGGTTGATGCCATCGGTAGTTTCGGGATACCCTTGCGACTCTGCCGGCCTCTGAAACGTGCGGGAGGCCTGGTCGCCACATTCAACCCAGTCTTGCCAACCCAAGGCAAGGGATCTGCCAATTGGCGTAACCATCGTAAAATCGCCGTCTTTGACGGAACGGCGGCCGTCATCGGCGGGCAGAACCTCGGCTTGAAATATATGGGTCGCGAGCCGTCGAACCGACGCTTCCGCGACTGTTCTTTCCTGATTGAAGGGCCTTCCGCTGCCGCCCTTGAGCGGGTGTTCATCGCTGACTGGTGTCAGGCAACCGATGAAACCCCGATGAGTTTCGCCAGGTTGTTGCGCGAACGCGCACCGGCCATCGGCGCCGCACGCGTGGAAGTCGTCGCCTCCGGTCCCGACTGCGAGCAGGATCCGCTCTGGGATTGTTACGTCCGTTTATTCTCGAACTGCAAGTCGTCGATTACCGTCGTCACGCCTTACTTCGTGCCAGACAAAGTGCTTTTCTCGCTGCTAGTGACGGCGGCGCAGGCGGGGCGCAAGGTGCGCATCCTCATCCCGCGTCGCTCCGACCATCGCCTACTCGATCTCGCCCGGCGCTGGTACCTCCGCACGCTTCGGGAAGCCGGGGCGGAGATATACTTCTTCAAGCCCGACGTACTGCACGCCAAGCTGGTCATCGTGGACAACGAGCAACTTGTCGTCGGCTCAGCCAACCTCGACATGCGCTCACTTTTTCTGAACTACGAGATTGGCGCCGTTGTCCGCGACGCGGAGGCCATCGCTGAAGTGAGTGCCTTTATCGCCTCGCTCGAAGCTGAATCGACGCAGTTCACCGAAGACCTCTATCGCCGAAGCCGCACCTTGGCCGGGCGCATGGTCGAGAGCATCTCGAAGGTCATCGCACCGTTGCTCTGATCAACCCAGGAAGGCGTGCAGACGGACCGTGAGGCCCGTGTCTGGTAACAGGAAGCCATCATGGCCGGCGTCGGTGACGACTTCATGGTAAGCCGCATTAACGCCCACCGCGGTGGCGGCGGCGAGCAGCATACGCAATTCACTGGTCGGATAAAGCCAGTCACTTGAAAAACCAATCGCAAGTACGTCCGGGCCGTCCTGGGTGAACAGGGAGCCGGAAGAGGCACGGGCCGTCATGTCAAAACGATCGACCGCACGCGTGATGCGCAGCCAACTATTGGCGTCGAAACGGCGCACAAAAGCTTGGCCCTGGTGCTCGAGGTAACTCTCCACCTGCCAGTGCACGGGGTCGCCATGGCGAGCGCCCGGAACCTTGGCCCGCCCGAACTTCTGTTCAAAGGAGGCGGAGGATAGGTAGCTGATGTGGGCCAGCATGCGACCCACTGCGAGGCCGGACTCGGGGCCTTCACCCGGAGCATAATGCCCTCCGCGAAAATTCGGGTCGCGCTCCACGCAGGCACGGGAAACCGCATTCAAGGCAATAGCCATCGGCGACTGACTCAGGCCGGCAGCGAGCACGGCGATGCGGCCGACCTCGGCGGGATAATCCGCGCACCAAATTAACGCCTGCATGCCGCCCATTGAGCCACCGACGACCGCATGCAATTTAGTGATGCCGAGGTGGCGGATCACGAGGCGCTGCGCACGGACAATATCACCCAAGGTGATCTCGGGGAAGAAACCTCCATAGGGCTGGCCCGTGCGGGGGTCGGTTGAAATGGGGCCAGTCGACCCGCGACAACCCCCGATACAATTAATGCCGATAACGAAGAACCGGTTGGTGTCGATCGCCTTGCCCGGACCCACAAAACAGTCCCACCAGCCAGGCTTGGCATCCTCGGCGGCGTAGCGACCAGCGACGTGGTGATCGCCGCTCAGAGCATGTGGCACCAGAATCGCATTAGACTTATCCGGCAGCAGTGTCCCGTAGGTCTCGTAGCGGAGGGTGACGGACGGGAGAACCCCGCCGAGCTCCAGCTCAAATGGCTGACCGGACACGAAGTCACTCGCCACGACGGGACAGAGCTCGTGAGGGATGTTGGACTTGGCCGGACGGTCGGACATGGGCTATCCCCAGCCAATCCAGACCCGGGCGGGAGGCAAGTGGCCATTCGTTGTTGCCTCGTCATAAACGACCCCAAACCTACGGGACATGTCCCAGGCCCACCGCCATGACGAGGGTTGCTGCGGAGAAGGCGGCAATGATCGTGTCGAGGCGGCCGTCTCACGCATGAAGGAAAAATCGATGCGGGTGACAGCGCCCCGGCTCGCCATGCTCAAGGTACTCGCCGGAGCCAAGCATCCCCTGAGCGCAGAACAAATCCATACGGGCGCGGGCGACGACAAGCTCGACCTCGTCACGGTCTATCGAAGCCTCGGCGCGATGGATGAGGCTGGGATTGTCCAGCGCCACCCCCTGGAGCGCGGTCGCAGCCTGTACGCCCTCGTTTCGCCTGGTCACCATCATCATCACGTCATCTGCCGCCGGTGCGGCCGCATCGAGCGCCTACCGGGCTGCGACAGCGGCCGGATTGAATCCGCGGCCCACCAGCGTGGCTACGCCGACTTGACCCATATTATGGAGGTCTACGGCATCTGCCCCGCCTGCTCTAAACTTTCCCATGTCTGACTTCCCCCGTACCGCCTTCATTCTCGGAGCCGGCCTTGGCACGCGCCTTCGCCCCCTCACGGAAAATTGCCCCAAGCCCCTCCTCCCCATCGGCGGCCGGCCGATGGTATTCCAAGCGATGGATAAACTCCGCGCCGCCGGCACGCGCCGCTTCATCATCAATACGCACCATTGTCCGGAGGCCTGGACCGCAGCGTTCCCCGACGGCAAGTACGGCGAAGCCGAAGTGAAGCTCGTGTATGAACCTGTGATTCTCGAGACCGGAGGAGGTCTGGCGAATATCGCCAGCTTACTCGGCGACCAGGACACGGATTTACTCATCTGGAACGGCGACATCCTCTCCGATTGCGATATGGCGGCGGCTTATACCCATCATCGTGACAACGGCGGCGAAGTCACGCTGGTCGTCCGCGAACAGGGCCCCAACCGCAATGTCCGCATCACCGACGAAGGCACCGTGACCGACATGCGCGACCGCCTCGGCAAGACCGACGCCAGTTATCAATATACAGGTATCTGCTTTGCAACCAAGGCCTTCGTGCTCGGCACGCCCGCCACCGTCGAATCGCTCGTTGAACATTTCCTCCGCCGCATCCAAGCCCAAGCGGGGAGTATCCAAGGCTATCTCGACGGCTCGGCCGCTTGGCATGACCTCGGCACCGTCGAGGAATACCAAGCAATCAAAGCGCTGCAGGAGAAGCCAATCCGCGGCGCAATCTCGCCCGCGGACGCCGCCAAGGCACATGGCTATGTGCTCACCGAAGGCGGTGAAGTTCTCAAAGGTGGATCGGGTCGAAAATTCAACCGCGTGCACAACGCCGCCGGTGAAGCCGCTATCCTATGTGTATATGATGACACCCGTCCGGAGAATCTGATCTACGGCAGCCTGGCCACAGTACTCCGGGATAAAATTGGCGCTAACATCCCGGCCGTGATCGCCGAGGACAAAGACGCCGGTGTTCTCATCCTGGAAGACCTCGGCTCGACGGATCTTTGGTCGCTTGCCCAAGCCACGGAGTTCCCCTGGAGCGCGGTGGCCTCGGCGCTCGAACAAGTTGCCGCGATTCATCGGCACGGCGCCGAAGCCCTCGCCACCTCGGGCATTGCCTTGATGGAATCCTTTGGTCCGAACCTCTATCAGTGGGAACGCCAATACTTTCAGGACAACGTCATTGCTGGCCGCAAGGTCGATCGGGGCGTGCTCGACGAAATGGCTTCACTCGCGAAGGACTTAGGCACCCAGTCCCCCGTCATCATCCACCGCGACTTCCAGTCGCAGAACATCATGGTGCGCGACAATCAGGCTTGGTTAATCGACTTCCAGGGCATGCGCCAAGGTTGCATGTTCTACGATTTCGCTTCGCTCGCCTTTGATCCTTATCTCCGCCGGACGGACATGGACCTCTGGCGCATTGAAATCGAAGACCACGCACGCGAAGTCTCCGGCTGGAATGGTTCGAGCGACGAATTCTCTTATTATTTCCATGTCGCCGCCACTCAGCGCCTCCTGCAGGCATGCGGGGCCTACGGCTTCCTGGGAAATAAGAAGGGGCGCCCTGAATACCTCGCACACCTTCCGCAAGGCCTCCAAAACTTGGCCATCGCCGCCTCCCTGTGCGGGAAACGACGCCTGGCCAAACTGGCGGAAGATTTAGCGGCGAGCCCGAAGGTCAGCCGTTAACCTTATCGTCGAGGAAGCGGACCAAATCGTCCTCGGTCATGCGGACTTGGGCAAGCGTGTCGCGATCTCGGACCGTGACGCCGGCGTCCTTCTCAATGGTCTCGAAGTCAATCGTGATGCCGTAAGGCGTACCGATCTCATCTTGACGACGGTAACGACGACCGATGGCCCCCGCGGCGTCATAGAAGACATTATGGCGCTTCTTCAGGCGGCGGTAGAGCGCTTCGGCGCGCTCAACGAGCTCGGGCTTATTCTTCACCAGCGGGAAGATGGCGGCCTTGAACGGGGCCACGCGGGCCGGCAGACGAAGCACGACACGCTTCTCGCCCTCGACCTCATCCTCATGGTAGGCCGTCGTCAGCAAAGCTAGGAACACGCGGTCCACGCCCACGGAAGGCTCGATGACGTGCGGGATATAACGGGCCTTGGCAACCTCGTCGAACCAGTCGAGTTTCTGACCGGAAACATTGCTGTGTTGGGTCAGATCGAAGTCGCCGCGGGCAGCGACGCCCTGCAGTTCCTGCACGCCAAACGGAAACTCAAACATAATGTCCGTGGTGCCCTTCGAATAGTGGGCCAGCTTCTCGGTTGGGTGCGGGTAGAGGGAAAGCTTTTCGCGGGGGATGCCGATGGACTCAAACCAAGCGAGACAACCGTCAATCCACTCTTTGTGAGCCGTGGCCCAATCTGCGGCCGGGGAGATAAAGTATTCGATCTCCATCTGCTCGAACTCACGGGAGCGGAAAATGAAGTTGCGTGGGTTGATTTCGTTACGAAACGCCTTGCCGATCTGGGCAATGCCGAAAGGGAGTTTCACGCGGCCCGTGTCGACGACGTTCTTGAAATTGATAAAGATGCCTTGGGCCGTCTCTGGGCGGAGGTAAGCGGTCGCGGAGGCATCCTGCATCGCGCCGACATACGTCTGGAACATCATGTTGAACGAGCGAGGGGGCGTGAGCGAACCCGGCTTGCCGGTGGCGGGTGACGGAATCAGCGCGTGCTCCTCGGGCTTAGATTCGGTGTAATCCTTGAGCACGACCGGCTCGAGTGCGCCCTGCTTGGCGAGCTTACGCTTCATGTCGTTGGCCATTTCGTCGGCCTTGGCCTGCATGCCGTCGTCTTCGAGCACGGAGACGTAGCCGATGGTCTCGCCCGCGACGCGCACCGGGGCGAAGAACAACTGGTCGGCACGGTAGCGCATCTTCGACTCCTTGCAGTCGACGAGCGGGTCGGTGAAATTATCGATGTGCCCGGAAGCCTTCCAGGTCGTGGGGTGGTGGATAATCGAAGAGTCGAGGCCGACGATATCATCGCGGCGGTGGACGAAGTCCTGCCACCAGGCCTGCTTGATGTTATTTTTCAATTCAACGCCAAGCGGGCCGTAGTCGAAGAAGCCATTGAAGCCACCGTAGATATCGGAGGAAGGGAAAACAAACCCGCGGCGCTTGCACAGGTTGATGATGGATTCCATCTTGTCGGTCGGGTCAGCCATGGCTTGTAAAGTCCCTCACCTATCCCCGCTACCGGGGTCCGCCGCAAGCCTGTTCCCTCAGCGGGGCTTCGGTTCAGTGGTCAAGCCCGCTGCCTTTTTGGTCCATTGGCGAGCTGTTTCGGAGACGGAACGAAAGAGACTGGAGACCTGCCCCGAAGCCGAATCCATACCGGCGCGTGAGCCTTCGAGGGCGGCCGCGAAGGATGCCAGTGCGGCCCCCGCGTCAGCCAAACGGACTTGGAGCAGCACGATGGTCTCATCATCGAGGCTCCGGTCGGCCGCCGCGACGGCTTCCCGCAAGCGTGCGCAGGCCACGGACAGGCGACGACTCTTCATGCCAAGTGCATCGTCATCGGTGGCCGCAACGACGGCGGCGGTTCGCTCGACGAGTGAGGCGGAGAAGCGGGCCGCCCGCTCCGGATCCGTCGCTGGATAAAAACTGTCGAGATCTTTTTCCAGCCCAGCGGCAAGCTCGGCGATATCCCGACGAGCGAGGGCTTCGAGTTGCGCGACGAATTGATCGACGGCACGGCCGGACACGCCAACTTCAGCCGGAATCTCATTGCGAGCCAGCCCTCCGGGCACGACAGCTTCACGATCCCAGATAAGTTCGACCTGTAGCAGACCCGACGCGCGATTCACCGCCACGAGCCGGGCGTGCAATCCGCGCTCCACCTCTTCATGCAAACGGTCATTGCGCAGGCGGTCGGCAAAACCCCGATCCTCCAATGTCGTTGGGTTCAGGCTCAGATGTACGGAGGGACGAAGGCGGCCTTCACTATCCATATCGAGCCCGACCGAGGACACTTGGCCCACCACCACGCCTTGCACGCGAACGGGTGTGCCCGTGGAGATACCCTCAACCGTATAAGACGGCCGGAAGGTAATTTGAACCAAAGGAGCCGACCAAGCACGCCACCAGGCAAACGAAGACCACAGAATCGCTGCGAGCGACACTGCGAGCATCACGCCACCCAGGGCGCGACGGCTCATCCGGCGGACTGAGGATAGCTGCCCAGCCACTTAACCACTTCGCAACGACCCTTGAGTTCAGTGACGGCGGACTGCACGGCCGCGGTGTCCCAGTGTCCCGGGAAATCGATGAAGAAGAGGTACTCCCAGGCACGGCGGTGGCTAGGGCGGGACTCGATACGAATCAGATTAATCCCGCGATCAGAGAAAGCTGCGAGCGCACCTTGGAGTGCACCCGGCTCGTGTTTGAGCGTGAGCACAACACTGGTAACTTCATCCTTCGCCCCGACGGTGTTGGCGGCGGTACCGATGACAAAAAAGCGCGTGGCGTTATCCCGGCGATCTTGGATGCCCCGAACCAGGATGGGTACGCCGCGAGACTCAGCGGCGGTGGCGGAGGCAACGGCGGCCTGACCCTTAGGCTCGCGGGCAACGATTTCAACCGCGGCCGCGGTACTGTCGGCCTCAATTAAAGCCGCCCCTGGGACATGGCGGGAAAGCCAACCTCGGCATTGGGCAAGAGCGATATCCTTAGAAAGGACGCGGGTGATTGCATCAAGCGGGCCGTGCCCGACGAGACACTGCTCAACAGACAAAGTAACTTGGGCGACCACCTTGAGGTCGGATTCGGCCAAGAGGTCCAGCGAGTGACTGACCACGCCCTCGGTAGAGTTTTCGACGGGTACCACGCCATAGGAAGCCTCGCCTGACTCAACCGCGGCGAAGATATCCCCGATGGAACGCAGCGGCAGCGAAGGCACGCTGGAGCCGAAGGCGCGCACCTGGGCCTGCTGCGTGAATGAACCCTCGGGCCCGAGGTAGGCGACGGGCTTGGCCATCTGCGCACCGATAGAAAGAGAGATGACCTCGCGGAAGACCGCGCGCAGACCGGAGGCCGGAATGCCAGGTGCTGCTTCAGTTAATGTACGTAAGAGCTGCTCTTCACGCTGCGGGGCGTAGACGGGCGCACCGGACTTAAGCTTAGCTTCGCCGATGGCACGGGCCACCTGAAGACGCTCACCGAGCAACTTCAGGATTTCACGGTCGATACGATCAACCTCGCGGCGATGCTCTTCGAGGCTCATGCAGTGGGGACTTCAGGCTCCGGCGGATTCTCCGTGGCGACCACGGCGGCGGACTGATCGTCGAGCGGCAAGCCGACCTCGGAGTCGCCGATATTGACTGGGGTGGTTGCTCGCGTGATCCACTCGGAAATCTGCGCGGGCGAGAGTACATCGGAGGCGGGCAGCTCGCCGAGCGAACGCAGGCCAGTGAAGTCGAGGAACTTATCCGTCGTGCCATATTGAATGGGACGACCCGGGAGTTCGGCGCGACCGGTCACGGCAACCAGTTCTAGTTCCAGTAGTCGGTTCAAGGCGCTGTCGACGGAGACACCACGAATGGCTTCCATTTCCGAGCGCGTCACCGGCTGGCGGTAAGCGACGATGGAAAGCGTCTCCAGCGAGGCGGGACTCAGGCGCTGCGGACGAGGCTCGCCGCGAAGGAGGCGGACCCAATCCGAGTAAGCGGGAGAAATCACTAGGCGGAAACCTTCGGGGCCCTGCAGGATACGGCAGGCATCATTGGCCTCGCGCATCTCGGCTTCGAGCGCATCTACGGCTTCGCGGATTTGGGTCGCGGTCAGGAGGGTGGGCACCTGGTCGATGATATCCTGGATGACCTCTTGCACGGGCTGACTGGCGGGCAGAATGGTCGGCTCCCCGGCGCCTTCGAGCAGGTCGGGCTGCCTTTCGGCGGCTGCCTGGGCATGGTAGCGCTGGACGACCTTCTGGATGTCCTTGATGGACACCGCCTCGGAGGTCGAGAACAGGAGGGCCTTAATGATTTTCTTGAGGTTGAATTCCACGGGACGAGGGGTCTTAAATCGGATTGTCGGCAACGGCGGGGCGGCTCAGTGTCCGCACCCTGCCCTCTTATTAGGGGGCGGCAACCGACTGACAACCGCAGACTTTTCACACCCATGACCGAAGCCAACTCCTGCCGCCACCACTCCGCCATCGTCGTCGACGGCCCCGACCGCGCCCCCAGCCGGGCCATGCTCCGGGCCGTAGGCTTCAGTGACGCCGACTTCCAGAAGCCTGTCGTGGGCATCGCTTCGACTTGGTCGATGGTGACCCCCTGCAATATGCATATCGACCGACTAGCCATCGAGGCCGCCAAGGGCGCAGACGGCGCCGGGGGCAAAGCGGTCATCTTCTGCACCATCACGGTCTCGGACGGGATCTCCATGGGTACACCCGGGATGCGCTACTCGCTCGTCTCTCGCGAAATTATCGCCGACTCCGTGGAAGCCGTTACTGGCGCCGAAGGCTTTGACGGGCTCGTGACCATTGGCGGCTGTGACAAGAATATGCCCGGCTGCGTCATGGCCATGGCGCGCCTCAATCGCCCTTCCGTCTTCGTGTATGGCGGCACCATCCTGCCCGGCCTTTACCGCGGACAAGCTGCCGATATCGTCACCGTCTTCGAAGCCGTGGGCAAACACGCCGGCAAGCAGATCGGCGACAGCGAACTTAAGGAAATCGAAGCGTGCTCTATCCCGGGCGAAGGCTCGTGCGGCGGCATGTACACCGCGAACACCATGGCCTCGGCGATTGAAGCGCTCGGCCTCAGCCTGCCGGACAGCTCCGCGCAGCTCGCTAACTCCAAGGACAAACTCGCCGATTGCGAACGTGCGGGCAAGGCCGTGCTCGAGTTGCTCAAGCGCAACATCCGCCCGTCCGACATCCTCTCGCTGGCCGCTTTTGAGAACGCCATCACCGTCGTAATCGCACTCGGCGGCTCCACCAATGCCGTCTTGCACCTCATCGCGATGGCCCATTCTGCGGGCATCAAACTCACCCTCGAAGATTTCGAGCGCGTCGGTCGCCGCGTGCCCGTGCTCGCCGACCTCAAACCGAGCGGCAAGTACAACATGGCACACTTCGTCCGCATCGGCGGCCTGCAGCCGCTGCTCAAGATGCTTCTCGATAAGGGCCTACTCCACGGACACTGCATGACCGTCACGGGTAAAACCGTCGCCGAGAATCTGGCCAACGTCGGGAGTTACGCCGCCGACCAAGATGTGGTCCGGCCTTTCTCAAACCCCATCAAGGCTGACAGCCATCTACGCATCCTGCGTGGTAATCTCGCCCCGCAAGGTTCCGTCGCGAAGATTTCTGGCAAGGAAGGCAACGCCTTCACCGGCAAGGCCATCGTCTACGAATCTGAAGAAGCCTCCCTGCGCGGCATCCTCGATGGCGAAGTGAAGGATGGCCACATCATCGTCATCCGCAACGAAGGGCCGAAAGGCGGACCCGGCATGCGGGAAATGCTTGGGCCCACCAGCGCCGTCATGGGCAAGGGCCTAGGCAAGACCGTGGCACTCATTACCGACGGCCGCTTCTCGGGTGGCTCGCATGGCTTTGTCGTCGGCCATATCACCCCGGAAGCGGCGGTGGGCGGCGTCCTCGCCGTCGTGCAGAATGGCGATACCATCACCATCGACGCGCAGAAGAATGAGATCAACCTGGTCGTCCCGGCGGACGAAATCAGCCAACGACTGAAGTCGTGGAAGGCCTCGCCGTGTAAGGAAAAGCGCGGCACGCTCGCCAAGTACGCCAAACTGGTCTCCTCGGCCTCTGATGGCGCGATCACGGACGGCGACTAAATCAGTTAAGCTGACGAAAATTGCTGGGCGGGCGCCATCGCGACCCGCCCTTTTTGTTGCCAAACCCACGGCGGGGCGGGAAAACATCCATCCCGTGGAAAACTCTTTTAACAACTTCCGGAAACACCTCCTGAATTTCCCTAACCTCGGCATCACCTTGGATTTCAGCCGAGCCCCCGCCCCGGCTGGCTTCGAAACCCAAATCGCTCCCGCGTTGGCCCAAGCCTTCGCCGACATGGCGGTGCTCGAGAAAGGTGCCATCGCCAACCCCGACGAGAAACGCATGGTCGGCCACTACTGGCTCCGGGCGCCAGAACTCGCGCCTAACGCTGAGATCGCCGCTGAAGTGAAACGCGCCGTCGCCGCGATT
>CAIKRN010000222.1 GCA_903829855.1 uncultured Opitutia bacterium | reverse complement strand
GCGCAGGGAGTTCGAAAAATTCCCCTGGGCGCCGGACAAGAAGCTCCTGCGCGCGTGGCAGGTCGGTCGGACCGGCTACCCGATCGTCGACGCCGGGATGCGTCAGCTCTGGCAGACTGGCTGGCAGCATAACCGCGTGCGCATGATCGCCGCCTCCGTGCTCGTGAAGCACCTCCTCCAACCGTGGAACGAAGGCGCCAAGTGGTATTGGGACACCCTCGTCGACGCCGACCTCGGTGCGAATACCATGGGCTGGCAGTGGGCCGGCGGGTGTGGCGCCGACGCCGCTCCGTATTTCCGCGTCTTCAATCCCGTCCTCCAGGGACTCAAGTTCGACCCCGATGGCGACTACGTGCGCCGCTGGGTACCCGAACTCGCCAAGCTGCCCGCCGAGTGGATTCACAAGCCTTGGGAAGCACCCATGCATGTCCTCGCCGAAGCCGGCATCAAACTCGGTAAAGATTATCCCGTGCCGCTCATCGGACTGACGGAAGGTAGAGATCGGGCGTTGAAGGCGCTCAAGGGCATGCGCCCTTGAGAGGGGACACGTGGGCAAGTTGACACGTTGACAAGGGGAGCAACAAGTTGACCGGTTGACCAGTTGGCACGTTGACAAGGGATGCAATGGGTAGGGGCAGCACCGCGTGCTGCCCTAGTTGCCTTGGGTAGGGACGACCATCCTTGGTCGTCCGCGGCCGAGCAGGGATGCTCGGCCCTACCTACCTATCCGGTTTCCGGTCTCCCCTTGCCTCTTGCATCTCCCCAACCGCTAACCGCCAGCCGCTAACCGCTAGTACCCCGTGTCACCGTGTCCCCTTGCCAACTTGTCCCCTAACAGCGATTCTCCCCGCCATGAGTACCCCCTCTGGCTCCGCACCCCTACCCGAACGCTTGGTCTCACTGGATGCCTTCCGCGGGCTCACGATGCTGTTCATGGCGTCATCGGGTTTCGGCATCGCGCAGATCGCGAAGACGCATCCGGATTCCGGCTTCTGGGAGCTGCTGCGTTACAACACCTCGCATGCCGCGTGGATTGGCGGCGGGGCGTGGGACATGATTCAACCCTCGTTCATGTTCATGGTCGGCATGGCGCTCGCGTTCTCGTCGTCGCGTCGCAACGCCGAAGGCCAGGACCAGCGGAAGCTTTTTCTGCACACCCTCTGGCGGGCGTTCGTACTCGTCGCTCTCGGCGTCTTCCTGACCACCGGCACCGGCAAGCAGCCCGTCTTCGGCTTCCACAACGTCCTCGCCCAGATCGGGCTCGGGTACGTCTTCCTCACCCTGCTCGTCGGGCGTGGCTGGAAGGTGCAGCTCGGCGCCATCGGCGTCATCGCTATCGCAACATGGGCCGCCTTCGCGCTCACCCCTATCGCCGGACCTTCTACGGATTACAAAGCCCTCGGGGTGAATGACCCGTCGCAGATCCTCAGCGGCTTCTGGGGACACTGGAACATGAACGCCAACTTCGCGTCGGCCTGCGACCAATGGTTCCTAAACCTCTTCCCGCGGGAGACCCCTTTCCACTTCGATAAGGGTGGCTACCAGACCCTCAACTTCGTCCCTGCGCTCATCACCATGATCCTCGGGCTCATGGCGGGCGAGAACCTCCGTTCCGAGAAGACCGCCGGCGAGAAGCTCAAGTGGCTGCTCAAGGCTGGCGGCATCTGCCTCGTCCTCGCGCTTCTCACTGGCACCACCATCTGCCCCGTCATCAAGAAGCTCTGGACTCCCTCGTGGGCCTTTTACAGCGGCGCCGTCGTCCTCTGGGTCTTCGCGCTCTTCTACTGGTTCATCGACATCAAAGGACACAAAGCGTGGACCTTCCCGCTCGTCGTCGTCGGCATGAACTCCATCGCCATCTATCTCGCGTATCAGCTCACCGCCGGCTGGATTCGAAGCATCGGCAAGACCTGGCTTGGCAGCGGCCTCTTCGAAGGCACTTACGGCCCCCTCATGCAAAGCCTCCTCGTCCTCGCCGTCCTCTGGACCTTCTGCTACTGGCTCTACCGCCGAAAGGTCTTTATTAGAATCTAAAACAAGCCATTATCCTCATATGAATAACGATGCCATCGAACGGAGATGGGAATTAGCGCGCCGCTGTTTCGCGGCCTGGCTCGCGATCCTGCTTCTTTGGGGAAGCAACTTTGTGATTATTTTTCGGTTGGGATGCGTGGGTTTGCCGGCAGCGAGTACGGGCCTTTATTGGACTTCGGTTTCATAGTACTCTGCACGCTTCCCCAGGCTATGGCTGTTGGGTTGCTTCTATTTAATTTTCCGCGGAAAGCCCGTTCAAGCCGTTGGCCTATCTCATGCTCTTGCAAGGCGCCCTCTTCCTGTGGGGCTCCTATGGCTATTGGAACGTGAGCGAGGTCAGGAACTTCTATGCGGTGCTCGCCATTGCTTCATTATTTACGGCCTTCATCTGCTTCCGGAGCGAGCAGGGTTCAAAGTGGTTAAGCGTTTCCAAGCTTTGGCTGATCCCCCTCCTGACGTTCGCCGTCTTGCTCATAATGGCTACCCTGAGAGAGGTCTCGATGCACGCCTCGGAGAAAGTCTTCCAAGCCGAGGCCGCAAAAGAGTTGAAAGAGCAAAGAAAGGCGTTCGAAGAGTTCAGGGCGGCCGCGGCGGGAGAGGACGCCGATGCCCAGAGAGAGATGGGCAGGTGCTACGCCCTCGGC
>CAIKRN010000221.1 GCA_903829855.1 uncultured Opitutia bacterium | reverse complement strand
TATAACGAAACCTGCCAAGGGTGCGTGCCGGAGTGCATGGCCATCGCGGCGGGCACGTCGAGTTTCGAGGAAGCGGTACGCTTTGCCTGCTCCATTCGAGGTGATGCGGACACCTTAGCTGCGATTACTGGTTCGGTCAGCGAAGCCCTTTGGGGCATCCCCGCCGACATCCGACAGCGGTCGCTGGCGATTGCGGGCCAGTCCTACCCCGGGTTGGAAACATGCGTAGGCATGTTTGAACAGAAATGGAAATGACGGCACAAAAAAGCCGCCGAACTGAATCGGCGGCTTGCAGGGGAAGCGTTGACCCAAGAAGTCAACCTAACCGTGAGAGTTAGAACTTGCGACGCACCCCGAGACCCCAGACGTCGGAGTTGACGTTCGAGACTTCGACGCGGGTATAGCTCAGGTCGAGCGAGTAGTCATGGGTGAGCGACTTGCTGATCGTCGCGCCATACTGGTCGTCATTGTGCTGGCGAACGTAGGTCAACCAGGCACCGAAACCATTACCGAGTGCACGATGGAGGCTGAGCGTGTAGCGTTCGTCGGAACCAATCGCGAGGGCGGCGTCAGCGATACCGCCAACATTCTTGAAGCGGTAGCCGAGCTGGACGAGATCCTGGCCGTTGCCGAGGTCGCCACCAACGGAGGTCGCGCCCTGTACAAAAATATCAGAGCTGCCGAGATAGGCCGTGGCACCGAGAGCCCAGCCGTTCTGGTGACCGGAGACGCTAGCGGTGCTTTCCTGACTGTAGGTCAGGGAGACGTTGCTCGCGAACTGGGTCGACGGAGCGACGACTGTCGGCAGGGCCACCGCGGAGGCGGACGCAGCGATGAGGGTGAGGAAACCGAGGGTATAGGTATGCTTCATATTTGGGGTAGGGTATAAAACTAGACACGGGGCGGGCTGGGAAGTTCCTATTTGGGACAGAAAGAGGTGAATGACGGGCGGAAACGTCGATAATTCCACCCTAGCCTCTAAAAAGCCCATAAAATCAGGGCAGCCTTGACAGTGAACAAGTTTTCATAGAACATGCGTTCACTATGGAAGAACTCACCAAGAAGCAGCGAGCCATCCTGGACTACATGAAGGCCCACGTCGCCGAGCACACCTACTGGCCCAGCATACGTGATATTCAGGCCAAGTTCCGCTTCGCCTCGACCAATGCCGTCTTTGGCCACCTGCAGGCCCTCGAACGAAAGGGCGTGCTCCAGCGCATCCCCGGTGCCGCTCGGGCCTACAAGATTGTCCCCGAAGTCGTCGCTGACCTCTCGGATAACGTCATCCGCTATGAAGGCCCGGGAGATGACGCCATCGAGTTGAATGGTATTCCGCTCGTCGGCCATATCGCCGCTGGCTTCCCAGACTATACGGAATCTTCCGGCGTCCTCAATACCATGCAGGCCCCGATTTCCGAAGGCTCGCGCCGGCGTGCCCCCCAAGCTTTCGCGCTACGTGTCCGCGGTGATTCCATGATTGATGCCGATATCCATGATGGCGATACCGTGATCATTGAGCCAGGCCAAGCGAAGCACGGCGACATTGTCGCGGCATTGATTGATGGCGAAACGACGCTCAAGCGCTTGATCAAGCAGGGGAATAAAACCTACCTGCAGGCCGCTAATCAGAACTACCCCGACCTGACGCCGGTGCAATCGCTGGTGATTCAGGGGATCGCGAAGTCCGTCGTTAAATCCATCTGAACCAGAAGTCGGCGGACGGGCCACCCTGCCCGCCCCAAAGGGGTCAGTAGGAAACGATCTGGAAGACGCCTTGGCTCACTGCCGTCGCTTCAACGCCGGTGACCCAGCGTTCCTCAAACTCAGGCCCCCAGGAATCGGAGACGGCAACCTCCCCGGTTTCTTTATTATAACCGATAATCATACAGGCGTGCGCGGTTGTATGATCAACCTTGGGTGCCTTCGGGTCCTTGCGTGCTGGCGTGATTTCTTTCTTCCAAGCCTTGGGATCCTTCATGTCGACGCGGGTCTTCATCCGTTCATTGGCCAGCGCGTTATACTCTTTCGTAGAATACATCCCCCAGATGATAGGCAAACCACGGTCGACATATTTGGCAACGAAAGCGGGGTCGATCTTGGCCATCGAACCGCCCTCGATTTTACGGCCCCCGGCGGCGACGGCATCACGTGCACCCGCTGCCAGAGCGGCCAGCGAAGTGCCACCCCCGGCCCCGCTATGGCCGGCCATGGCGAGGACGTACATGTCGGCGGGAATCCCCATATAGCGAAGTACTCGCTCCCAGGTAGCCGGGGCGCAGTAACCCTTCGGCCCCTGATTCACCATGGGGATATCCTTGAGAATTACGTCGCCGTTCTCACGACGCAGGATGCGGGTCTTCGAGCGAGCCATCAGTTCGGCATCTGAGACGCGTGACTTGCCGCCGAGGTCGGCGGTAACGGAGGGCATCACCCGCAAGGCCACATATTCATCACGCGGAGCCGTCAGGAGGAAAGAATGATCCTTCCAATCCCAACGGGTAGACACTTCGCTCATCTGCTTACCCTGCCCCATGCGTTCGGCGACCGGTACGCCAAAAAGTTTGGTGAGTGCAGCGATTAGATTCTTCTTATCCTCGGTGATCGCTTTCTTGAAATCTTTAATCTGCCCGTCACGGGCAGCGAGGGCCTCCTTGTCGGGCTTACCCGTCGTCTTCGGCGTATAAGCCACGGAATCACCCTTGTTGGCGAAGATAATTGAGATTGTCGTGGGGCCAGTCTTATCGGCGTACAAGGCGATTGAGTAGGGACGACAACCGAAGAGCCGGGCCGCATCGTCCGGATACGAACGGAAACTCATTTCGTTCTCGGTCTTGGATTCAAGCGGCCAGCGCAGGCGATCCGCCAAGGCCGCAGCGTCATCATCCCAGAGTTTATCATCCGTGAACAGCTCCACACCCAGCAGCTCATTGATGCGGGCAAAGGTCGTATCGCTGAGCGGGGCCTTCCCTGACGCCGGAGTCGCGGGGGCGGCAGCCTGGGCAAGCGGAACGAACCAGGCTAGAAATATGGCTAAAGCGAGGGGGCGCATGACCACAAAACAACTCACCTCAAGTATGAGGCAAGAACGAAAAACGCTCCGTGCTTTTACTTACGAATTAAAGGCCCCACGCCTTCAATTGGGCGTCGATCGCGGCGCCAATGATATCGTAGCCCTTTTCGGTCGGGTGCAAGAAGTCGCCCATAATATCTTTAGCAATGCGACCATCGGACACGAGAAGTTTGGCGGAGACGTCGAGATACGCATCGCTGATTTTCGCGGCGCGTTCCTTGAGGAACATATTGGTATCGATGACCCGATTACGCGTGGCGTCGGGGCGTTCAGAGCGAGGAAGCAAGGCCATCAGCAGGATTTTGGCCTGGGGGGATTGACGGCGAATTTCGCGGCAAACCTCGGAAATACCATCGACGGTTTCCGGGACGGTCTGGGCGGCACCGGAAAGATTGTTGGTGCCGATGAGTACGACGAAAGCCTTGGGTTTGAGCCCGGAGACTTCACCATGACGCAGCCGCCAGAGGACATTCTCGGTGCGGTCCCAGCCATACCCGAGGTTGATCGGACGATGCGGGGCAATCCACTTGTCCCACGACTCACGCCCAGCAATGCGCTTGGCCTTGGGCTCGCCTGACCAGAAATGGGTAATCGAGTCACCGATAAACACGACATCGGCCTGAATGGCGCCAGGCTTATTAAGGGCGAGAATCTCATTGTGCCGCGTCACCCAATCATAGGAGCGCCAGTCACGATTCTGCGTGAGCGGGGTCTCGGCGGAATTGGGCGCGCGGGAAGGGTCAACAGGGAGCGACTTGGTCACGACCTTGCCGATGATGTTCTTCTCGTCAAATTGCGCAGCCTTCACAATGCCACCTAGCGGCAGCTCGATCGGCGCCAGATAATTGCCGGCACTGAAATCGGGGTCCTTGCCGTTAAGCGTATAGCGAATGACATCCGTGGGCTTGTCGGGGTAGATAATCACGGACTTCGAGCCGGCATCATAAATCAGGTCAAAACCCGAGGCCGCTGCGGCGAGACTCGAGACAGTGGCAATAATGAGCAGTTTGAGAGAAGACATAGCGAGGGG
>CAIKRN010000220.1 GCA_903829855.1 uncultured Opitutia bacterium | reverse complement strand
CCTTGGCGTCGGCGCCGACGGCCGCAATCTGCAGTTGGGAGTTTAAATTGCGTGCGCGGACAAGTGCGGGGAAGCCCAGCGTGGCGACGGCGGCGGTGGCAAGGAAGTGGCGACGGGATAGGGTCATGGCGGGGTGGGGTGTCTTGAGTTAGGTGTCGCCGTGGGGTATGGCAACTTTTCGATATGACGCATATCTGCTCTTTAAGTGTCGTTTTCTTTCTCGTCTTGGTTTTGGTTCAACAGCTTCACCCCTGAATCGACTGATGCTGCTCCGCCCCGCCACCTTGGCCTTCGCTGCTTGCTCACTGCTGCCGCTCGCCGCTCAAACCGCCCCCGCAGTCGCCCCTTCGGGATACGATGCGCTCTGGAGCCATGCGGTGCTCTTGACGGGCACGAAGGGCGATTTCTTCCAAGAGCTGCGCATCACGGGTCGTGAACAGTTCGATTGGTACTCTTTCGGCAATGGCACGGATGATCGTTCGGGCTGGGGTAATCGCCGTTCACGACTCGGGTTGAAGGGGCAGTTCCTCGATGATTTCACTTTCGCCGCTGAGGCAGATTTCAATCTAGGTCATCCTCACCCACTCTACAACAAGCTCTCGCTCGCAACGGTCGCATGGGCTCCGGATCCCTCGTTCATCTTGACCATCGGGCGCCAACCTTCGCGGTTTACCTTGGATGGTTCCATGTCGTCCCTGGTCTTGCCAACGATTGATCGGAGCGTGGTTTCCTATAATATCGGCTTACTTGATGACGCCGTGCCGGGAATTAATGTCGAAGGTGATGTGGGGCTGTGGACTTATCGTGCCGGTCTCTACTCGGCAGGTGCGGCCACGCCCTCCTTCGGACGTTTCAACGCAGCCCTCTTTGGGGTCGTCTCTGTCGGGCGCCATTTTGAGAAAGCTTGGGGTCTAGATAAAGCCTGGCTCCGTGCGGATTACTTCTTGCAAGGGGAGGATGCCCAGAACTCCACGGGTACACCTTTTCCTTTTACGCGCGATCACCATCAGGCCGCTTCACTTAGCCTGCAGACGGAGAAGGGGCCGTGGTCGCTGGCAATGGAAGTCGCCGCATCCGAAGGACAAGGAATGCAGTCGGATTTAAAATCTTTTGAATTCATGCCGGCCTATCAGTTAAACGCTGATTGGCAGGCAGTTTTCCGCTACACCTACCTTGAGAGTAAACTTAACAACGGCATCTATATGGTGCAGTATGAGGGATGGTTGGTGCCTGGGGCCGGCGATCGCTACCAAGAGTTCTACCTCGGCCTTAACCGCTACTTCTATGGACATAAGTTGAAATGGATGTTCGGGCTCGAGCACGCCCGCATGCATGATCGGGCAAGTGACGGCGGCTCCTATAACGGCTGGGGCTTCACCAGCGGCTTCCGCGTCAGTTGGTAAACGCGACGATGTGCCCCGCGTGGGGACCTGCTGCGAAGCTAGGTAGGGATGCGATGACATCGCATCCGCTGTCTTTAGGTAGGGACGCGTCGGCGACGCGTCCGCCTGTCTCGAGGGTGGGGCAGCACCGCGTGCTGCCCTAGCTGCCTCTGT
>CAIKRN010000219.1 GCA_903829855.1 uncultured Opitutia bacterium | reverse complement strand
GCCTGCTTGCCCAGCTCATCCTGATTCACGGCGATGACCTCATCATTGGTCAGCAGATTCAGGGAGAAGGCATCCAGTTTCGTCATGTCGCAACCGATGAGCAAAGGAGAGGATAGCATACACCAGAGGCTGACGTGGGAATATTGCTCGTCGGCGCTCAACGACGTCGGGCGCAGGCGACCCCAGCCGATCCAGCCGAGGATGAGCATGTCTGTATCGGTCCAGCTGCCGGGCTTCGTGTAAGCGGCGGACTGATCCTGCGAAAACCCGATCGCCTTGACGCTGCGCCAGGAGTCATTGACGTCGCCCGTGGTGCGCCAGGCGCTGCCGCCGACGGACGAGCCCCATTTCCAGACATCATTGTTACCATATTGGCAGAGGCTAAAGACGATGTCGCGCTTCTGGGCACGCAGCTGGTCTCCCATGACCTTGAAGGGGTACGTCATAAAAGCGTCGTCCTTGGAACCCTTCCGGACCGGCACGCCGTTCGGATTGGCGACCTCGCCGCCCACGACCTGACCATAGCTGCACCAGTCGTACTTCAAGAAGTCGTAGCCCCATTCAGCAAAAGTGCGGGCGTCCTGCGCCTCATGTAGCCAGCTACCCGCGCACTTGCCGCAGGTCGTCGGGCCCGGCGAGGAGTAGATGCCAGCCTTGAGGCCGCGGTCATGGATGTAGTCCGCCAGACCCTTCATATCCGGGAAGCGGACGTTGGAAGCGATGACGCCGCGTTCGTCGCGGAACGGGCGCACCAGGTCCTGGAGAGGCTTCTCGTCCGTAGGAAGGTGGTTCTGCCAGTAGTCGTCGAGGTTGACGTAGGACCAGCCGTGGTCGGCGAGCCCGCTACTGACCATCGCGTCAGCGGCGCCCTTCACCTTGTCGGCTGAGATCGTCTGGGCAAAACAGTTCCAGCTGTTCCAGCCCATCGGCGGAGTCAGCGCGATGGTATCGCCGCAGACGATGCGGAAGCGTTTCTCGGCCGAACCGCGGGCGTTCTTGGCACCGAGCGTCACGATGGATTCACCCTTGGCGGACAAGCTTCCCGAGATCCGACCCGTCTGCGGATCCAGTTTCAGGCCAGCGGGCAGACCCTGCGCGGAGTAGGTCAGCGGACGCTCACCGGTGGCGGGGATGGCATACAGGAAAGGCGAGCCCGGGCGAACGCCGAACACGCCCGGGCCGTTGATGCGCGGCGTGGCCGGGGCTGGGGGAGTCAGGATATACGGGGCGACTGGCGCCGGGGTCGGCTCACCCGAGGTGCGGAACGTCTTGGCGCCCGTCGTCTCGAAACGAGCATCCGCCCAATCCGCGTAGTCATCGTTATCGCCATCCTCGGCGTCACCCACCTTAAGCAGCAGCTGCTTCACCCCGGCGACGTTCACCGCAAAGGTCTTCGCTTCTGTGCCGGTACGCATCACGCCGCTGCGCCAAAGCATCTGGCCATCACCGATGACAAAGAACTCCACGCTCGAACGGGAGGAGCCGCGCTTGGCGTCGTCGAGTCCGACCTGGGCCGAGAACGTCTTCGCCGCCCCGTCGAGATGAACGACGAACACGCTTTCGGCGACCGTGCCCACGCCGCGCTCGAACACCTTGCCGTGGATTTTGAGCGGCTTGGCCTCCTCGGGATTCTTCGCCGCGCAGCGATTTTTCATCGGCCGTCCGTAGCCTTGGACGATCGGCTTCAGGTTCAGGTCATCAAGCCAGACGGTCTCGGCGGAGAGGGATAAGGTTGCCAAGGTCGCCAGCAGCAAGTGGAGGCTAATTTTTGGACCGAATCGCATGCGGCCATCTTGCGAAGGGCGTCAGGAGTTCAACGTAATTGGCGGAGTAGAAACACCCTAGTATCTGCTGGCGTGGTGAACGGCTGCGAAGCAGAGGTAGAAGGTAGGGGCGCGACGGCGTCGCG
>CAIKRN010000218.1 GCA_903829855.1 uncultured Opitutia bacterium | reverse complement strand
TACCGCCGAGACCTATAAGATTGAGCGCACGACGGATATTCTCTCCAACAATAAGGCCGCCAAGGTGACGATTACCCACGAGAACTTCCCCTCCACCTTCCGCCACACGTGCGTGCCGAAATACTCCCCTTTCGTCTACCTGAAGACCAAGGCCGTCAATAAGTCTGACTTCACCTTCCTCCCCGGCCCCACGGCCATCTTCCTGGATGGGGCCTTCGTCGCCAACGCCGACATCGACCTCGTGCCTTCTGGCCAGGAATTCTGGACCTACCTCGGCGTCGACCAGTCCGTCAGCGTCGAGCGCAAGGTCCTCGGCCGCCGCACCGAAAACAACGGACTCTTCGGCAAGAAAACCGTCCGCACCGTCTACGACCAGATCTTTAAACTGAAGAACTCCAAGTCGACGGAGGTCGATCTCGTCATCTGGGATCAGCTCCCGATTTCTAACCATGAAGACATCAAGGTCGTGCTCGAAGAACCGAAATATGAAAAGGAAAGCGATAGCCTGAAGATGAACGAACAGCACCAGTTGGAGTGGCACCAACCGCTCAAGGCCGGCGAAAAACGTGAACTGCCTTTCCGCTTCGCCATCGAGCGCCCGGAGGACGTGGTCCTGGAAACGTCCGGCCTGTAAGCAACCCATCAACCCATCGCCGCAGAGGCTAGGTGGAGCGCAAGCTCTCCTAGCCTCTTTCATTGGCGGAGTTGCCGCAGACTATCGGTCAGCCGTGCCCCTTCCCCATTGACCCCTCCCCGACCCTCCCCTTGCCTGTCCGCAATGACCGACAGTTCGCCTACGCCCGCCCCCGCCCACCACATCGTGGGCGAGAGCTACGAGTTCAACGAAGTCCGCGCCTTCTTGGGCGGAGACCCGAAGCCCCCTAATTTCGTTATCCACAAGGGCGGCGAAGTCATTGGCGTCTGCCTGGGCTTAGGCTGGAATCCGCGAGCGGACAGCGAGCCGTGCGAAGTCTGGGTGGGGCGCAAGGATGACCAGGCTAAATGGGGCATCAAACTCGCCGAGACCCGCGGCCGGCTCCCCGTTTACGTGCGTCGCACCGAAGGCGGCAAATGGTTCTACAACGGCCTCTACGAAGTCACCAGCCACACCACGGACCCCGCCCTCATCCGCCCGCGCCTCTTGCCCCCGAAGATTGTGGCCATTGCCCAACTCATCTTCCTGAAGCGCGTCTCCGCCTGAACACCGTGACTGAAGAACGCCCCCACCCCCGCGACCCGCTGCACGGCCTGACCCTGCAGAAGCTCCTTGAAGCCATGGTCAAGAAACATGGCTGGAACGAAATGGCCCACCGGATTCCCATCCGCTGCTTCATGTTCGATCCCTCGATCAAGTCTTCCCTCACCTTCCTGCGCAAGAACCCCTGGGCCCGCGAGAAGCTCGAGAACTGGTACGTCGGCGAGATTCGCAAGTCGCAGGGATTTGGGCTCTGAGCCGCGCTAAGCGCGCAGGGGATTTGCGGACTGGATAACCCGCATTGAATTCTGGCAGGGCGACCCAAGGATACCCTCACCCCCATGAGTACCCGTCGTGATTTCCTCCGCCAGAGCACCTTGCTAGGCGCCACCCTGGCTTCCGCACCGCTGTTCGGCCAGACCGGCTTCACGACCCCGGCCCGCAAGGTCCGCGTGGCCATCGTCGGCGGTAGTTTCGGACTCGGCTTCCAGTTTCACGAACATCCCGACTGCATCGTCGAGGCCGTCGCCGAACTCCGGCCCGAACGCCTCGCCGCCCTGCAGAGAGTCTACAGCTGTGCAAAAGGCTACCCGTCGCTCGAGGCGATGCTCAAAGACCCCAAGGTTGAAGCGGTGTTCCTCGCCACGCCCGCGCCCGACCATGTCCGCCATGCCCTGCTCTGCCTCGCCGCCGGAAAACATGTACTAAGCGCCGTGCCCGCCGCGATGACCCTGGAGGAATGCGGCCAGCTCGCCGGCGGGGTGAAGCAATCCGGCCTCACCTACATGATGGGCGAGACCAGCTGCTGGCAGCAGCTCACGATCTCGGCCCGCAAGTTCCATGCGGAAGGACGGTTCGGGCACCTGTATTACACGGAATCAGAATACCATCACCCCGGACTGGAGTCGCTTTACTTTGAAAACGGTAAACGCACCTGGCGGCACGGCCTCCCGCCGATGCATTACCCCACACACTGCACCTCGCACCTACTCAGCATCACTGGCGAACGACTCACGGAAGTCGTCTGCCACGGCTGGGGCGATGACCACCCGATTGTGAAGGACAACGCCTATCACAACCCCTTCTGGAATGAGACGGCCCTCTTCCGGACCGATCGCGGCAATGCCATGCGCGTCGCCATCTGGTGGCGCGGCGCCCAACGAGGCGGCGAACGGGCCCGCTACTTCGGGGACAAGATGAGCTTTTATTCTGCAGACGCCACCGGCGGGGGCAGCCCCACCATCGTCCGCTCTCAAGCCGTTCCGACCAAAGAAAAAGATAGCGGGGGCTTCGAACGCACCGCCCAAGTCACGGAGAAATACGAAGAGGTTAAATGGTGGAAGACAGACCTCCTCCCAGAGCCACTCCGCCATAATAGCGGCCACGAGGGTTCCCATTGCTTCATCACCCATGAATTCGTCGATTCAATCGCGAAGGGCCGCAAACCACTCGTCGGCATCAACGAAGCCCTAGCTTTCACGGTGCCTGGCATGATCGCCCACCAATCCGCCCTGCGCGGAGGCGAGTCGATGAAGATTCCAACGATCAGCGCCTAACCTCGGCCTACCAGTAGACAGCGTACAGTGCAGCCAGCGCACCAACGAAGAGCACGAAGCCAATCATGAACGCCGGTCCTGGTCGGAAATCGCCCGGCGATAGCTCCATCGCCTTGGCTTCATCCTCAGGGCGATGCGTCACGAGGCTCACGATAATCATGAGGGCAGCCAGAATCAGGAAGACGTAGCCCATACGATCGAGGAACGGCATGAGCGGCGTCCAGAATTTGAAGGCCGCGGAAAGCGGAATCGTGAGGAGCGCCACGACGAGTGCGCCGGCGTTGTTCGCCCCCTTCCAGAAGAAACCGAGGAGGAAGATAGCGCACACGCCAGGGCTGATGAAACCGGTATATTCCTGAATATACTGCACAGCCTGATCGAGTCGGCTGAGCTGGGGTGCCATTACGACGGCGATGGCGAGCGAAGCCAGGATCGCGATACGCCCGACGGAGATAAGCTTGGCCTCCGTGGCCTGGGGCTCGACATATCGCTTATAGAGGTCGAGCGAGAAGATGGTGCCGATACTGTTGGCCTTACCAGCGAGCGAGGCCACCACGGCCGCCGTCAACGCCGCAAAAGAGAGGCCCTTCAAACCATCCGGTAAAAGCTGAATCAGCGCCGAGTAACTCTGATCGGGCTTCACTTCGCCGGCGGCGTTCAACATCTCCTTCTGGAAAAGGCCGTCTTGGTGCAACACGTAGACCGCGATACCTGGGATGACCACGATGAGTGGCATGATCAGCTTCAACCCGCCGGCGAAAAGCATGCCCGCCCGGGCGGTCTCCAGCTTCGCGCCCAGCGCCCGTTGGGTGATGTACTGATTGCAACCCCAGTAGTTGATATTGGCGACCCACATACCGCCCAACAGGATACCCAGCCCAGGCAGATTCCCATAACTCGGGTGATTCTTCGCGAAGATCATGTGGAAGTGGGAATCCGCCTTCGTGTGGAGAAGGCCAAAGCCCGCCACGACCCCGCTCTGCCCAAAATGCGTGGCGACCAAATCCAAGGCTAACCAAGTCGTGACCAATCCGCCGATGACGAGCACGACCACCTGGATGACATCGGTGTAGCCGATGACCTTCATGCCGCCCAGGGTGATGAGCAGGGCGAAGACCGCGAGGAAGAGCACGCACGTGAAGAAGCCGAAGCCCGACATGCTCTGCACGGTCAGGGCGCCGAGATACAGGATGCTGGTGAGATTGACGAAGACATACACCAGCAACCAGAACACCGCCATGATGGTCGCCACCAGCGGGCCGAAGCGCTGCGTGAGGAACTGCGGCATGGTATGAATCTTATTCTTGATGTACCCAGGCAGGAGGAACAGCGCGACGAGGAGCAACGCTAGGCCGCCCAGCCATTCGTAGCTCGCGATCGCCAGACCAAGTTTAAACCCCGAACCGCTCATCCCGATGAATTGCTCGGCGGAGATATTGGAGGCGATGACGGAGGCACCGATGGCCCACCACGTCAGCGAGCCTTCCGCGAGGAAGAAGTCGGTGGAGGAAGCCACCCCGGTATTGCGACGTCGGTAGATCGACCAGCCATAGGCCGAGACGAGGACGAAGTAGGCAAGGAAGACGAGGGCGTCTAGGGTGCGCATGGTATTGGGGTAAGTTAAACTAAGGGGTCACGCTCACGCCAGGGGCGGCGCGAGTCAGGAACGACGTTGGGTTGAGGCCGCTGGCTTGGCGATATCGCAATACGAGCTCCGCCTCGACCTTCGCAGCGGCGGCCGAATCGACCAAGGCCACTACACAGCCCCCGAAGCCCCCGCCGGTCATGCGACAACCATGCACCCCGGGAATGAGGCTGGCCAATTCGACCAATAAATCGAGCTCGGGGCACGAGACCTCAAAGTCATCGCGCAAAGAGACGTGACTGGCCCGCATGAGGGCACCCGCGGCCTTCCAATTGCCAGATTCCAATGCCTCTACGAAAGCGTGCACGCGGGCGTTCTCCGTGACGACATGACGAGCTCGGCGAAATTCAACCTCCGCCAGCTCGGGTGGCTTTAAATCAGCCAAGGCGACATCCCGCAGGGAATTTACCCCGAGTAGCTGAGCGGCGCTTTCGCACTGCGCGCGCCTTTTCGCATATTCACCATCAGCCAGCGCATGCTTCACCCCGCTGTTCACCACCAAGATGGAAATTTCTGGGGCCGTCATCGCTACCTGCCGCACCGCCCGCGAACGGCAATCGAGCAACAAAGCTTTACCTTCCTGACAAAGCGTCACCGCGCCTTGATCCATCATGCCGCACGGCACGCCGGCGAAGGCATGTTCGGCCTGCTGACAGAGCAACGCCTTCTCCATCGGTGGCAGCGCGCGCCCACAGAGATGCTCTACCGCCGTGGCCACGGCGACCTCGAGCGCGGCACTACTGCTCAAGCCCGCCCCTTCCGGTAAGTTGCCAGAAATCGAGGCGGTGAAGCCCGGAATCTCCCAGCCGAGTCGTTGATAGCCCGCCATGACGCCGGCGACATAGCGACCCCAGTCCTGCCGGCCGGGCTGTTGCGGCGTGTCGAGATGGATGACGACCTCGCCCTCAGACTGCGCACTGCGGAAAACCGCCCGGCGGTCGGCCGCAGGGGTGACGTCCAGGACGATGGCCTGCTGAATCGCCATCGGCAGCACGAACCCATCGTTATAATCCGTATGCTCGCCGATCAGGTTGACCCGCCCTGGGGCGGTGACTCTGAAAGCGCGGGCCGACATCCGTTACTTGGCGAGTTGAGAGGCGTCGGGATAAACGAGCGCATCCACGCGACCTTCCAAAACGTCGATGGTGTGCTTCAGGATATGGGTCGGTGCATACTTTCCTCCCTCCAGCTTGGCCGAAGCTTCGCCGGCCAAAACCTCCTTCAACAAAGGAAGCGACGGGCGAGCGGATTCACCGAGGCGGTCCAGAACATTGGCGGCCTGCATGACCGTACCATCTTCAGCCTTCAATTGAACCAATCGCTCAAGGGTCTTCAGCGCACCCGCTGGCTTACCAATTCGCACCAGTGCTTCGGCCGCCGCGGCGGCCACGCCCCCAGACTTATCATCTAGGGCCTGGCGCAGGGCGACCTCAGCGCTGGCGGCCTTCGCACCGAGAATCGTGCAGCCCTGAGCGCCCCACCAGCGCATCGGCTCGCTGGGGTCGCTGAGTGCCGCGATAAAGCGAGGGAGATGAGCCGGATCCCGATCCGAGGCTAGGCAAGCCAGGGCGTAAACCTTTTCTACATCCCAGGCGCCCGGTGCATGCGAGGCGTCGTACCCCTCCAAGGCCGAGCCCTCGGGCAATAATCCATTATCCTTAATGCGCAGGGTCTGCCCATGAAGCGCGGTGCGCATCTTTTCGAGGGTCGCACGATGTGCGGGTACGCTCGCCAGATTACGCACGCTATCCGGATCGCTCAACATGTCGTAGAGTTCCTCCGAAGGCTTCGTCCCCCAGAACTGAGCCGTGGCCGCCGTGAGACGGCCAGCAGCGGCCTCCCGCGCCCACGACTGATAGCCGCGGGCTTGGAACATGTATTCCAGACGCTGCACATAGGGCAGGTCGGGACGGAAGTTGCGGATGTAGAGGAAACGCGAGCCCGCGACGCCACGCATCATGTCGTAGCAGGAATCCATGCGATCACGCGTCGTGAACACGAACTCATTGGGCGCCGCCTTGGCCGAGCCAGCCATCGCCCTTCCCTGCATGTATTCCGGAATCTTTACGCCCGCCAGCGAGAGCACCGTGGGAGCGAAGTCGACAAAGTGGACGGGGTCCGAGAGGCGCGAGCCTGGAGCGGCGGGGGCGAGATGCCGCCACTTCGGCGGGTAATAGACAATCAACGGCACATGCACGCCGCTCTCCTGCAAGAAGCGCTTGCTGCGCGGGAGCACGCCGCCGTTATCGCCATAATAGAAGACGATAGTATTCTCCGCTTGGCCGTCTTTCTCGAGATCGCGCAATTTGGCGGCAATCTGCCCATCTAAGAGCCGCATGTGATTATAATAGCGGGCCCAGTCGGCACGAATCTCCGGGGTGTCGGGCTGGTACGCGGGGATGCGCACGTCGGCCGCCTTCACGGGTTCGAAATCGAACGGCAGTTCCTTCTCCGGAAAGAGGCAGTTCTCATGCGTAATCTCATGATTGAATACGCTGAAGAACGGCCGCGTCTTATCTTTATTACCGCGCCAATGGGCTTTCTTACCCTGCTCGGTCCACGCATCCTTAATGCTGATCGGAGAGTTGTAATCCGTCTTGGCATTATTGGAGGTAAAATAACCCGCTTCACGCAGCAATGCCGGGAAACCGCGCAGCCAAGCCGGGATATTACCTTGAGCCCGCATGTGCTCCGCCGGCCCACAGGTCGCCGGGCTCATCCCCGAGATGATATTAAAACGCGAAGGCGCACAGACTGGGCAAGTAAAGCAGTATTCATACAAGACCCCTTCTCGGGCTAGCTTATCGATCGTAGGCGTCTGGGCGGTCTTATCACCGTAACACCCATGGAACGTGTCATTATCCTCACTGACCAACCAGAGGATATT